>NZ_JBWKEZ010000005.1:44859-253678 GCF_056434525.1 Streptomyces sp. NPDC044002 | reverse complement strand
TTAGGGGCATGCTCATCGGCAGCCGCGCCGTCATCCCCCCCCCCCGTCGCCCCCCCCCCCCCCCCCGCCCCCCCCCCCCCCCCCCCCCCCCCCCCCCCCCCCCCCCCTCGTCCGTTCGTCTGTTCCGTCAGCGGCAGGTGCGCCCGCTGTTGATGCAGCCCACCGCCCTGGCCATCAGGCCGTCCGACATGACGTTGATGAAGTCGCCGTGGTCGGTCACCGGCTTGTGCAGCTGCTCGGGGAAGCTGTCCACGGCGATGCGCGACCCCGGTGCGACCCCGTACGTGATCCGCTGCACCAGCTGCGGAACGGCCGTGAAGCCCTTCTTGCAGCGGCCGTTCCTGTCCGCGAAGTCCACGTGGGTGCGGTGGTTGGCGCTGTCGGTGTTGCGGCCGTCCCAGCAGCTCTGGAAGGTGAAGGTGCGCACCACGTCGCTGCCCTTGGGGCAGACCGGGTACTTGTCCTTCAGCTGGCGGTCCTCGAAGCCGGTGCAGCTCCAGGAGGCGTTGGCGTTGGCCGTGCCGTTGCTGAAGGCCTTGGCGTCACCCGTGATGATCCGCAGGAACCGGGGCATCGCCTTGACCTGGCCCACGGGACTGCCCTTGAAGCTGATCGTCACCTGCTTGGGCTTCAGGATCGTGCCCACGTTGGCGTCCTGGCCGCCGCCCGGGGCCTTGGCGTCCTTCTCCGCCCGGCCGTCGCGCAGCCGCAGCACCGGCCAGTAGTACGTGGACTGGTCGCCGTTGCCGCAGGTGGTCCCGGAGGCGGCGAGGCTGTTGTTGGTGGAGAAGGCGTCGGTGGTCTTGTTGCCCACGTAGTCGTGCATGTGGTGCGCGCCGTTGGAGACGCCCGGCGCGACGATGACGTTGTCGGGGTTGAAGTGGCCGTTCTCGTTGCGGCCGCACTCGGAGCTGAAGGAGCCCTTGGACGCGCCCCCCGAGGGCGCGGGGGTCCGTACGTTCGGCTTCACCTTGGTGATGTCGACGAAGTCGCTCCTGGCCGGCCCGCCCTTCTGCCCGAAGCTCCGGGCGGCGGCCTCCGGACCCGGGGCCGCGGCCGCCGCGGCGTCGGGCGCCGCCTCGTCCTGCGCCGCCGGCGCCTCCTTCATCTCGCACCCGCTGAGCTTGTCCAGACCCTCCGGGCGCCCGGAGGAGCGGCCTATCGCGTCGGACACCCGGCTGATCGTCGTCGCCCGCTGGTCCCGCAGCCGGCCGAGGAGGGCGTCCTTCTGCGACTTGCCCTGCACCTGTCCGGAGGCGAGCTGCCGGTAGGCGTCGGCCACCTGGACGTCCAGCTGGGCGAGGTTCTCGTCGACCTCGCCCCTGGCCTGGTCGGGGACCGAGGTGAGCCGGTCGCCCACGTCCGGGCAGTCGATGGTGGCCGTCACCTGTCCCGTACGGCCGTCCTGCCCGGCACTCGCGTTGCCGGCGACGACGGCTACCCCGCCACCGCCCAGCACCAGGGCGGAGACCACCGCGAGGAGCTTGAACCGGGGGCGCCTGTGGCCCTTGTGACTCATGCGATCACTTCACTTCGTTTCGTCGGTCGGACATCTGAGGGGGCGCGGCGGCCCCCTGGTGGTGGACCGGGGTGGGGGAAGCGGGCGCGGGGCCCGCGTCGGAGACGGAGTCGAAGTCGACCAGCCCGCTCTCCTCCAGGACCGTGATGTGGTCCAGCACGGTGGCGTTGGCCGAGGTGGCCAGGGACCGCACCATCGAGTTGCGGGTCTGCGCCCGGATCTGCGCCAGCAGCGCGAACACCTTTCCGTGCGCGCGCCGCAGCAGCTGGATGAACAGCCGCTCGTACTCGGCGTTCGGGGCGTTCGTCAGCTGGTTCAGCCACTCCTGCTGCTGGGCGCTCGGCTTGTCGGGCAGGTCCATGCCGAGGGCCTGGCCGACCTGGAGCACCTGCCGGTCCAGTTCGGTGTGCCCCTCCACCAGGTGCATCCCGGCGGTGCGCACCGAGGGCCGGGTCCCGCGCTGCTGCGCCTGCCGTCCCGCGGGCAGCTCCCACAGCCCGGCCAGCCGCACCTTACGGACGAAGTCCCGGTCGGCGGCGGACAGCGGGCCGTACGCCGTGCTCATGGTCCCGGCGCCGTCGTCCTCGGTGCCCGGCTTCGCGGCGGTCCCCGCCGCAGCGGCGGCCGAGGCCCGGTCGCCGAACTTCGACACGGGGATCAGCAGCGCGATGAGCGTGACCGCCAGGGCGGTGATGACCAGACCGCTCCCGATCGTGTACCTCGTGGCCACCGACAAGCCGCTGACGGATCGCCGTCGCAATGACAGCACAGTGCCTCCTCGCTCCGTGGGCAGGCAGGAGGAGCGGGGCGGCAGCGGCGGCAGGCGCTCTGCGGTGCGCACCCGAACTCCTGGGTGCCACGGGACGCTAGTGCCCCGGCCGGGGCCGTCGCGGAAGGACCATCACCATCGGACAAACATCCGGGCGGGCCCTCGGAGGGCTGCTATCTTGCCGCGGTCTGCCGGTCGGGCGTGGTGTACGCGAAGTTCAGCGCGACCCGCCGCAGTCCGGTCCGGCGCAGCGCGGTCACCTGGTGGGCGGTGGTGTCGGCGCGCAGCAAGTACGCGTCCCCCGGCCGGTGGTGGGCCCGGTGGGCGACCTCGTCGTCCTCCGCCGGCAGGCCTGTGCCCCGGGGTGCGTACTGGAGCAGCCCGCCGTCCCGGGCCGAGCCGGGCGCCTCGGAGAAGACCACGAGGGCCAGCGGGTGGCCGTGGGTGTGCTCACCGTGGGCGTCGTCGTGCCGGTGCAGGATGTCGATCACGTGGCGTTCCAGCGGATCCGCGACGGGCACCGCGTCGAGCTCGGAGATCCCGCGCACCAGCCCGATCAGCGCGGGGTCGTGGTAGACGCGCGGGATCAGCTCCGACTCCTCGGCGATCAGCCGCCCGCCGAGGGTCGTCATGAGGTGCGGTGCCCCCCGGGCCCCCCGCTCCTGGTGTTGTGCCATCGATTCGAGGCGCCGGATCTCGCGCCGCAGCGGCACGAGCCGGTCGGGCGGGACGAGCCCGGGGAGCGGTACGTAGCCCTCGGCGGCGAAGCGCTCGCGCAGGCCGCGGTGGTCGGCAGGCAGAAGCAGCACGAACCGGTACTACCCCGCGCAGACCGGCGCCAGACGGCCCGCGGGCCAAGGCCATCCGGTCGGCGGCACCCGTCAGTGCCCCTCGCACCCCGGGCAGAGGTCGAGCGGGTCGCACAGCATGACGACCTGGTAGGGGCCGCCCTCCGGGCGCTCCGCGCCGTGGGGGGCGAACCGCCACTGGGAGGGCTTGACGTGCAGCGTCCGGTCCCGCTTCTCCACGTGGGCGTGGAGGGTGCGCGCGGCGGGGTCGTTCGTCTCGACCATGATCTCGTCGGGGGCGAGCGGGAAGTGGTCGTGGAGCAGGCACAGGCCGAAGCGGTCCAGGTTCCCGTGCTTGTCGAGCACCTCGACGAGGTCCCGTACGAACGCCGCGTCCGACGGACCGAGCCCTTCGGCCTCCTCGAAGCGGGGGAGCGGCTTCCTTGTGGTGGCTTCCTGGGAGTGGGGCATGGCGCGTCCCGGTGAGAGTGGGCGGACCCCCTCCACCTCATCATCGGCCGCCGACCGCTCTCCCGCAATCCGGTCGGCGGCGGCCGGGAGGGTGGACGGGGCCCGGCACCCGCGCGTCCGGTCGCGGCGCGGACGCGGTGCGTGTTAGAGGGTCTCAGGACGGAGTGCCGGAGAAGACGATGCGGACGATGCGGACGGGGCGCGATGGTGCAGACCCGGTGGTGGAGTCTGGTCCTGCTGCTGGCCGCGGCCATGGCGGTGTGGGGCGGGGCTCGGCAGGCGGCGCACGCCGCCGACGTCTGCGAGACGGGGAGGCTGAAGGCCCGCAACGTGAGTGCCGGGCTCGATTTCGACTACCACGACCGCAGCTACGCCCAGGTGATCTCGACCCTCACCGTCAGTGTCTCGGCGAAGGAATGGCCCGGCGCCACGGATCTGGCACTCAGCGAGAGGTCGCCCCTTTACCGGAAGGCGATGCGCTGCCTCCTGCGGGGCGATGACAATGCCCCGCGCAACCGTGAGTGGCGCTTCCAGGACCCGCGGGTGAGCGTCCGCGGCGATGTGGTCACCGTGCATTACGAGGCGACCGCGTGGATCGAGCAGAACAGGCCGTTCCTGCTCGGTCCGTGGCGGATCGAGGTCAACAGGAAGGGCGACAACTGGCGCGTGTTCCTCCGCCCGCCGAACACGCTGAAGGACGCCAAGTGGGGTCAGGTCGAGGTCCGATTGGACGGGCTCGAAGCCACCAATGCCTTTCCTCCGCCCTCCTCCGCCGACCCCGAGCGCCTGGTGTGGTCCGAACCGGAACCGTTCGACGTGCGGGTCGAGGTGGATCCCCCCTGGCAGCGCTCCTTCAACGTGGGCGAGCGGTGGTGGACCCTGGGCTGGGTGGGTGTCGCCACGTGGTGGGCGTTCACGTCGCTGGTGAGCGTGGTGGCCGTGCTCTACGCGTCACGGAAGGAGCCCGATGCGCTCGGTTCAGCTGCCGCGTCCGGCACCCCGGGACCGGCCGGCTTCGCGAGGGTGGTCCTGCTGTGGTCCGTCCTCAGCGTGGTGGTGGCGGTCCTCCTGCGGGTGCTGATCGTGGACCGGCCCCCGTCCGCCGGACCGTCCTGGCGCCACGTCGTCGCCATCGCCCTGGCCCTGGTCCTGGTGCTCGCCGCGCGTCCGTGGCGCCACATCGCGTCTCCGCCCGCCCCCGCCGTGCAGGAGGCCGCCGCCGGCGTCGACGCCGGGCACGCCCAGCGGCGCCGGGCCTGGGCGGTGAGCCTGACCGCCTCCGCCGTGGCGGTGTCCGGTTTCCTGTCGGTCCTGTTCCCCTCCGGCCTCATCGGGCTGACCCTGCTGGCGCTGGGGACGCTGTGGCTGTGGCTCGCCGCGATGGCGGCATGGGCGTGGCGCTTCGCGCGGGAAGGGGTGATGGTCAGACGTTCCTGGAACGAGGCGTGGGACAAGGCGCCGGTCCGTTCCACGGTGGTCGCGGCAGCACTGCTCGCGGTGGTCGCGGCGGGGATGCTCGCCTCCTTCTGGTGGACGCACGCGCGTTGGTGGAGCCGTGCCTACTGGCTCATCGACGAGTCCGAAGTCGCCCGCGACCGGGAATGGGCCCGGTTCCTCCAACAGTTCCCCTACTCCGGTCTCACCTGGGTCTACGCCTACGCGTGGCTGCTGACGGGCATCGCGCTCGTCGCGTTGCTGCAGATCCGGGTCAAGGACCGGCAGGGCCGGCCCGACGTCCGGGCGGACGGACCGCCGCTGGGGCCTGCCAAGGCCGATCTCCTGCTGACCGTCGCGGTCTTCGCCCTTTCGGTGGGGTTCCGACAGGTCGAGTTCGCGGGTTCCAACCTGCTGTTCGGCGCCTGGCTCCTGCTGATGATCGGCTCGCTGTACGCGGTGGTCACGGTCGGCCGGCGGTTCTCCGTACTGGGCCGTACCGAAGCGGACTTCCGTGTCCGGAGACTGGGCACCAGGCGGCGCCGCCACGTACTGCTGAACAAGGCCCACGAGTTCCGCAACCTGCACCACAAGCTGTACGCGCTGGACCGCGGCCGGGCGGAGGGAGACGTCTCGCGCGAGGAGTTGGAGAAGAGGCTGGACGGGCTGCACCACTGGCTGTTCGCGGGGTGGGGCAAGGGGCGCCCACCGGCCCAGATCTCCGTCCTGGACGCAGCCCTCAGCTGGGGACCCGGCGAGGACTGGTGGGACAACGCCAAGAGTGCGGCCCGCCTGGCGTTCGGCTTCGGGATCCCGGCCAGTCTCGCCCTCGTCTGGCTCAGCTACCTCAAGGACGACCGGACCCAGATGGCCACGTTCCAGAGCCTCTCGGGGGTTCCGGAGATCGCGGCGAAGTGCCTGGCGTGGCAAGTGGCATGGGCCGGAGCGGGCCTGGTCCTGGGGGCGCTGTGGCGGGTGCTGCCCGGGCGCCGGAGTCCGGTGCGCGCGCTGAGCCTGACGGCGGCCTACGCCCTTCCGGTGTGTGTGGGCGCCCTGGTCACCCAGATCACCGACACCGAACTCGGCTACGTCTTCCTGCACGTCGCGCTCATGCTGCTGGTCCTGACCCTCACCAGCATCTGGATGGACATGGCGACCTTCAGCGAGGAGAGGAGGTTCTGGCCCAGCCGCCTCGGCCTGCTGCTCTCCGTCTACCAGCTGCGCGGACTGTCCACTCAGGTCGCCTACCTCGCCGCCCAGCTGGCCATCGTCGTCGGCGTGTGGCGCAGCCTGGCCGGCAGCGACTCCCGGCCGAAGTAGGCGCGGCCGCTCAGTCCGCCGGCCCCCGCAGCCGCTCCTCCACCGTCTCCACCAGCCCCGCGATCACCCCGTCCGGCGACGGGCTGTAGTGCGGCACCGCCCACCGCGTGATCCGGGCGTCGATCAGCGCGGGCCGGCCCGAGGCCAGGGCCGCGCGGAAGGCCTCCTCGAACTCGGACAGGGTCTCCACCCGGTAGCCCTCCGCCCCGCACGCGCGCGCGTACGCCGCGAAGTCCGGGTTGCGGAACTCCACCAGCGCCGACTCCCCGTATGTGACCAGCTGGAAGAGCTTGATCAGCTTGAACTGGCCGTCGTTGAAGACGACCCAGATGACCGGGATCTCGTTCTCCACGGCCGTCATCAGCTCGAAGCCGGACAGCGAGTAGCAGCCGTCGCCGCAGCCGACGACCACCGTCCGGTCCGGATGGGCGACCTTCAGGCCGATGGCCCCGTTGACGTGCCCGGCCATCGGCCCGAAGGAACCGGCCTTGCGGAAGTTCTGCCCCTCCTCCAGCTCCACGTAGTACCCCAGCCACGCCAGATGGGCCCCCGCGTCGGCGAGCAGCACCCCCCGCGGCGGCAGCATCCGGCCGATCGACTGCGCGAGCTGCCCCGGGTGGATCCCTTCCGTCAGGTGGATGATGTGCCGGGCCTCGTAGTCCCGGCCGTCGACCTCCACCGGCGGGACCTCGCCCACCCTCCGCTCCAGCGCCTCGGTCAGCGCGGCGACCGCCGGACGCGCGTCGGACAGCAGCGCGTGGTCGGGCGGGTAGGCCTTGTGGAACTCTCCCTCGGAGATGTTCACGTGGATGAGCACCTTGCCCTCGAAGAGGTCCGGGCGGTAGTTGAACGTCGCGTGCTGGTTGAGGGAGTTGCCGACGCACAGCACCACGTCCGCCTCGCGGAAGGCCTTCCACGCGCTGGAGTGCCCGCTGTCCGCGAAGACGCCGACCGACAGCGGATGCCCCTCGGAGACGATGCCCTTGCCGTCCAGGGTGGTGAGCAGCGGGATCCGGAAGCGTTCGATCAGCCGCTTGACCTCGGGTCCGGCCCCGCTGCGCACCGCGCCGAAGCCGACGAGCGCCACGACCCGCCTGCCCCGCGCGAGGGCGTCCGCCAGTACGTCCGCGATCTCCTCGACCCGTGCGGGATCGGGCAGCACCGGCGCCACGTCCAGCTCGACCGGCCGGAAGCCGCGCACCTCCACGCCCCGGTGGGTGAGGTTCTCGGGCACGTGGATGTGCACCGGCCCGGGCCGGCCCTCGAAGGCGGTGTTCACCGCCTCCTCCAGGACCTCGCAGGTGTCGGCGGCATCCGTGAGCAGGAAGGACTTCTTGGTCGTCGCCGCGAACATGGCCTGCGAGTCGGGCGTGCGGTTCAGGCCCGAGGTCTCGTTGAGCGAGCCCCATCCGCGCCACTCCATCGACGCGTACCCCGAGACGGCGAGCACGGGATAGGAGTCGGACATGGCCACGGCCAGCCCCGAGAACAGGTTGAACGCGCCCGGACCGGCCGTCGCGAAGCAGAAGCCGAGCCGGTTCGTGTACATGGCGTAGCCGCAGGCCATGAACGACGCGGCCTGCTCGTGGCGCGTGATGACGGGCCGGATCAGCTTGGAGTGCTTCAGCGCCAGCATCAGGCCGGCCGCGTTCTCCCCGGCACCGCCGAAGGCCGCCCGCACCCCGATGCCCTCCAGCCCCTTGACGATGGCCTCGTAGACCCTCATCGGCTCTCCCCGCTCTCTGCGTGTTCCCTACGCGTCCGCGTCCCAGTGCGCGGCGTGCCGGCGGTGCGCGTCGGTCAGGCCGCCGCGGAAGAACCGGTCGTAGTACTCGGTCTCGACGTGGTGCGCCTGCAGCCAGACGCCGGGCACGTGGACGGCGTCGGTGTGCGCGGGGAACCGGCCGTGGGTCTCGTGGATGTACACGCAGATGTCCCGTGCGCAGTCGACGACCTGCCGGTCGTACTCGCTCGCCTCCGCGAGGTAGCGCCGCGCGTAGTCGCCCTTGTAGACGCGGCCGAAGAGCTCCTTGTCCGCGTAGATGCCGTCCTCGCCGAACTTGGACCGGACGACGGAGTCGACGGCCTCGCGCATCGACGGGTAGTGGGGCGGACAGGCGGCCTTGATGAGGTGTTCGCCGCCGGACCGCAGCCCCACCGGGTGGGCGCGCAGGGCCGCGTACTTCGGCAGCGGGACCTGCCAGCGCAGGACGTCGAGGGGGCGGAACCTCGGGGTGACGAAGTCGAAGCCCAGCATCCGGCCGTAGGCGCGGGAGAACTTCGGGTCGCCGAGCATGATCTGCGGGCTGATCGTGGCGTGGATCCAGGCGCCGAGCCCCATCGCGTCCGCGACCAGCATCATGTTCTGCAGCAGCAGGTCGGCCTCGATCTGGGTGCGCATCGGCCCCAGGGCGCCGAGGGGCATCTTGATGTCCGGGTTGAGGAAGCCGTTGTCGATCCACTTGCGGACCCCGGCCGGGCGGTAGAAGTTGCGGTCGTCGACGAGGGTGGGCCGGGCCCCGTCGGGCTGGGTGAGCAGGTACATCAGGGCGTTGACGTACTGGTGGGAGAGGTCGACCACGGGCAGGAACAGGGTGGTGCCCGGCAGGTTGGACAGGAACCGGTTGGAGTCGAGGTAGGCGGGGAAGTCGCGCATCCCCTCGGCGACGTCCAGCCGGTGGCCGAGCACCCGTACCTTGGCCGCGCGGGCCCGCTCGACCAGGGTGTCCGGGTCGAAGGGGGCCTCCGGGGCGGGCGGCAGTTTGCGCAGGTAGTACGTGCCACTGTCGTTGATCATGAAGAAGTGGGTGGCCTGCGCGTTGTCGGGGCTGCCGGCGGTGCGCCCGGTCATGTTCAGGTTCGGCTTCGCCATGATCGGCTTGTGGTCGCGCGGGTCCTCGAACGGCCGGTCGGGCATGGTGAGCCCCGAGGAGCCGGTGAGGGCGATCAGCACCGCCTCCTCCAGCTCGTCCAGCGGCCGCGGAGGGTGCGGGGAGCTGTAGCTCATCGACCCGGCGGGTACGGAGGCGCCCCGGCTGACCCGGTGGGTGCGCCGGCCGAAGACCGTCCGCAGCAGCGGCCGGGCGAGCAGCTCCTCCAGGCCGGGGTGCCGGCGGCCGGTGCCTTCGGATGCGGACATGGCCCCTCCCCGTTCAGCCGCGGCCGTCGTGGTTGCGGACCGGCTGGACCGGCCGCCAGGGCGCGAAGGCGCTCGCCCCGCGCGGCAGGACGCCCGCCAGCTCGGGGCAGTGCCGCAGGATGACGCTCGTCATGCCGTTGCGGGCGATCCAGTCCATGCCGAGTGGCGTGTAGATCTCGGGCCGGAAGTCGACGGTGAGGAAGCGGTCGCTCTGCAGCCGCCGGCTCGCCATCAGGATGAACACGCGGAAGGCGGTGTCGCTGAAGCCGAACCCCGCGGGCGGGTTCTCGGCGAAGAGCCCCACCACCGTGTCGACGTCGTCCACCGAACGGTAGACCTCCCGCAGCCGCGCGACCGTCTCCGGATCCCCCGAGAGGTCCTCGAACCGGCGGATCCGCGGCTTGTGCAGACCGGCCCGGAAGTCGTTGTAGCGGGGCACGCCGCGGCGCCGGGTGCGCACCAGGTCGACCACGGACAGGTCGATCACCTCCCCGTCGCGCTGGAACGCCTGGAGCGAGCGCGGGAAGTTGTGCAGGGTGATGGCTCCCGGGTTGGCGATGCCCAGCGAGTAGAGGGAGTCCACCAGCCCCGTCTTGCGGATGAGTGGCTCCGCCGCGGCGCCCTGCAGGTCGGCGAAGCCGAGGGTGTCGAGCCGGCGGCCGAAGCGGTGGTCGACGAACTCGTAGTCGTCGGGGATCAGCGGGTGCATCCGGTAGACCGTGACGAACTCCTCCGTGAGGGCGTACGGGGCCCCGTGGTGGTCGGGCAGGGTCCGGGGGATGCCGTCCCTGGCGTTCGCCTCCAGCAGCCAGACGCCCAGCTGGTCGAGCCACTTCTTCGGCGGCCCCTCCCAGTTCGTCCGCATCCCGATGTCGAGCGTCCTGGTGGCCAGGATCGCGGGGGTCCACTCCACCGTGTGGATCTTGGCGATGAGGGCGGACACGACCAGCCGCGCCGTGTGGTAGATCCGCTCCTCGTCCAGGTGCGGGTACTCGCCCCGCAGGGCCGCGCACACCGCGTTGTGCTCGCGGGCGAAGAGGGTGTGCACGGCGCTCAGGCCGAGCCACCAGTTGTCGCTGAACCCGGTCACCGGCAGGCCGTCCGCGCTCGTCGGCAGGTGCCCCTGCTCCAGCCGCAGCCCCGCGCCGCCGCCCGGCTCGCGCAGCGACGTGGCGACGGCCTGGTCGCCGCCGTACACCTCCGAACCGTCCCACCAGTGCGACACCCCGCCGGCGAACCGGATCGGCGGCCGCCCGCTCCCGGCCGCGTCCAGCGGCTCGTCGTCACCGAACCGCATCACCTTCTCGCGCGGCCCGCCCGGGGTGTTCCGCCAGTCCGTGCCGGGCGGCATCGGCACCTCGACGCTGCGGGTGCCCACCGGGAACCGCTTGTGGTTGACCCAGTCGTGCACCTGGAACTGGATCCAGGCCGCCGCGATCACGTTCAGCGACGTCGCCGGGAGGAAGGCCTCGCGCCGCAGCAGCTCCCTGCTGACGACCACCGGGTTCGGGGTGTCGAACCGGTCCGGGCGGTAGTCCGGCGGCATGGAGCGCCCGAAGGCCGCGCCGACGGCACCCATCCGCGGCTCGGACAGGTCGTTGTGGCTGCCGTCGTAGCTGCGCCTGACCAGCAGCTCCTCGTCCACGGGCGGCTCCACCGGGCCCGCCTGGGGCGGTGCCTCGTGCAGCTCGGTGTCGATCAGGTTGTGCCGGCGCAGCGTCTGCCGGAACGCCATCAGGTTCAGCAGCGCGACCGGCGTGGGCAGCCGGTGCCACGGGACGACCCGGTTCAGGGAGCGGAACGCGGCCCGCAGCGGGGTCCCGAGCAGGGCGTTGCGGCGCGGCTCCACGGTCACGAAGCGGCGGCCCAGACGGTGCGCGCTGCTCGCCTCGTACGCGAGTTTGCGGGCCCGGTTGAGGTTCCCCAGCGGCCGGAACCCCTCCGAGGTGTGCCAGGGGTTGAAGGCCAGCAGCTCGACCCGCGCCGCGGCGGCCCGTGCCCCGGCCGTGAGCAGGTCCTGGCGCGGGACGGTGAGCGTGGCCACGGGCACCACGGGCGCGTCCCGCTCGGTCCACTCCGCCGCGCCGTCCTCGATGGGGGTGCGCCCCGGGTCCACGTAGCGCTGCACGCACAGCTCGAAGACGACGTCCCCCGCACCCAGCCTCCGGGCCAGCTCGTCCCGCAGGCCGTCGGGCCCGGCCGGCGGCCCCGCCGGGGCCGGGGCGGTGCCCGGACCGGGCCGCAGCTGGTAGCGCACCGGCCCCGCGCCGCCCCACAGGATCGCGCCCCGGCTCCAGTACGTCTCCAGCGCCAGGCTGGACACGGTGCGCCTGGTCCCCGCCATCACGTTGCGCCGCATCCGGGCCGCCGTGGACCAGCCGACCGCCAGGGGCAGCCTGACGAACAGGGCGAACCCCTGGGCGGGCCGCGACCCGGCGCCCGCCATCACCTTGGCGAAGGCCACGAACTCGCGCGCGTCCCGGGCGTGGGAGACCGGGAAGCTGGTCATCAGCAGGTCGTGGGTCTCCTCGGGCCCCACCTCGACGCGCAGCGCCGCCCCGCGCAGATCGGGCGCGGAGTCGGGCCGCCGGACCCCGCCGGCGTTGGACAGCCGGACCGTCACCGGGTACTCGGCGCCGGGCCGGGCGAACCCGGTGCGCAGCGGCTCGGGGAGGTCGTCGCGGAACCGCAGGCGCCCGTTCTCCACGCCGAGGACCGCCTTGGCGTGGAAGGTCCGCGCCGGGGCGGCCGCGCCGCTGCGCCGCTGCGCCTTGAGCTGCACGCGCAGCAACTCCTTCGCGAGCCGCTCGAAGGCCAGCCGCTCGGTCTCCGGGCTGCCGCCGACGTATCGCTCGTACCGCTCGGCCTCGTCCATGCGTGCCTCTTCACGAAGGGGGGCTTCCGGGGGCTTCCTGCACTCCCCCCGACGTTTCCCCACGCACGCGGCCGTGTCGTGTCGAGCGGGGCAGACGGGTTCCCGGCGTGGCCCCTTCGGGTGGCGGCACCGGGTGGCGACATCGGGTGGCCGCACCGGGTGGCCGAGCCCCCGCCGCCGGCGCACGGGGCACCGGGGACGGGGTGCACGGAGTGGCGTCCGAGCGCCCGGCAGGGGCAGGCTGTACTCATGAGAGCGCCCTTGCGCTCGCCCCCGGGACCGGGAGCCGGCGGTCACCACCAGGTCCTCTTCCTCCTCGCGGAGTGCACGCCCTTCGCGATCGCCCTGCTGGTGCTCCTGATCGAGCTCACGCCCGCGCACGTGATCTACACCGGGCCGCTGCTGGTCGCCACGCCCGCCCTGGCGGCGGTGACGACCGGCCCCAGGGGCACGCTCGCGGCGGCGGCCCTGGCCGTCGTCGTCAGCGTGATCACCGCCACCCACAACCACGCCTGGAGCGGCCAACAGGTCTACACCAACTTCCTCGCCCTGTCCCTGGTCACGGCGGCGAGCTTCACGACGAGCCGCGCCGCCCGCACGCGCCGGGAGAGCCAGCTCAACCAGGTCCGCCGGATCGCCGCGGCCGCCCAGGAAGTGCTGCTGCGGCCCGTGCCCGACCGGCTGGGCCCCGTACGGGCGGCCAGCATGTACCTGGCCGCCGAGACGGGCGCGCAGATCGGCGGCGACCTGTACGACGCCGTCCAGACCCGCTACGGGGTCCGGATGATCGTCGGGGACGTCCGGGGCAAGGGGCTGCCCGCCGTACGGGCCGCGGCGGTGGTCCTGGGCGCCTTCCGGGAGTCCGTGCACTACGAGGACGACCTGGTCGAGGTCGTCAACCACTGCGCGGCGGCCCTCCGCCGGGACGCCGCCCTCGCGAGCGTCGGCGCCCAGGCCGAGACGGATCCGGCAGACGGCGCGGAAGCCCTCCTGGAGGGGTTCGTCACCGCCCTCGTCGCCCAGGTCCCGGACGGCCCGCACATCGAGGTGGTCAACCGCGGCCACCCCCCGCCGCTGCTCCTCCACGCCGGCGAGGTCCGGCCCCTGACGCCCAGCACGCCCCAGCCGCCGCTGGGCCTGGAGGAATTCATCACCGGGTCCCCGCCGGGCACGGAGACCTACCCGTTCGCCCCCGGGGACCGCCTCCTGCTGCACACCGACGGCGTCATCGAGGCCCGCGACCGCGACAGGGCCTTCTTCGACCTGCCCGGAGCCGTGTCCGCCCTGCGCGACCACTCCCGCCAGGGCTTCCTGGAGGGCCTGCGCCAAGCCCTCGTGCGGCACACGCACAGCCGCCTGGGCGACGACGTGGCCCTCCTCGTCGTGGACCGGCAGGACGCGGCGGGGCGGTGAGCGCCGTCAGCGGCCGATCAGCTTGTGCAGGCCCAGGGTGGCAGCCCCGAAGCCGGACAGGGCGGCGATCAGGCCTCCGGCGGCATTGCCGGTGGACAGGGCGGTGAGGGCGCCGAGGACCGTGCCGATGAAGGCCGCCATCAGCAGCACCAGCGCCGTCCGCTGGCTCACCAGGGGCTCGCCGTCGGGAGGTGGGGGCGGGGGCGGGGGCGGAGTGGTCATGCGGACTCCTTGTCGCGGCCGCTGCGGACGGTGTAGGCGAATCTGGGCATGGCGAAGAGCTGCTCGATGATCCATATCCACTGCTCGCGGCGCCCCGGGAGGTCGGACAGGATGGCCTTCTGCTCCTCCACCCAGCCGCGCCGCTCCTCCGCGGGCAGCAGCAGGGCTCCGAGGGGGAGCACCCGGCCGCCGGGCTCCTTCGCCCGGTCCTCCGGCTTCCCCGCCCCCGCCGGGGGCATGTCCTCCTGGGACGCGTCGGCGTCCGGCGGATCGCCGGTGTCGCCTTCGTCCCGGGGCTCGGAGGCCGCGAATCCGGGCGCGGGCGGTGGGAGGTCCGGATCGGCCTGCCGGCCGGTCCGGGCCGGGAACCGGACGCGGGGGGTGACGTCCCGGCTGTTGAAGAGCAGTCCGCCCTGGTAGCGGCTGATGGTCGATTCGACGTCGAGCCAGCTGCCGTCGCCGGACCGGACGTGGTGCTCCAGGCGCAGGGTGGGCTCCTCCACCGCATCCGCGCCGAGGAACCGGCGGACCTCGTGCACCATGCGTCCGAGGTCGTTCGGGTGGACCAGCGCGGCGAGGTCCTGCCCCACGAGCTCCTCGGCTTCGCGGCCGTAGACCCGGCTGGAGGCGGGGCTGACGTACCGGAGCACGCCGCTCGGCGCGGCGATCATGATGACGTCGCTGGATGCCTGGATCAGGGTGCGGAAGTGGTTCTCCTTCTGGGCCAGCTCCAGGGTGAGGGTCATGTTGTCGAGGAGCGCGATGCCCAGCCGGAACACGACGCCGAGGACGACGGTGCCGCCGGCGACGAGGGCCGCGACGTCGACCCGGCCGCCGTCGAGGACCTCGTGGAGGATCCCGAGGACGCCGGTGGCCGCGGCGGCGTACGGCGCGAGCGCGGGCAGTGAGGCGCCGGCCGGGCGGCCGTCGGGCCGGGCGGAGGGCGGCGGGGGAGGAGCCGCGGCCGTGTTCGTCCGCCGGGAGTGCCTGAGCGCGCAGGCGATGAGGAGCGGGCCGCCGAACCAGGCGGCGTCGTGGAAGGGCGTCGTGACGAGCAGGTCGCCCACGCCGATCGACGCCAGGGCGGCAGCGGCCGTGTCGACGGCCCGGCGGCCGGAGCCGGAACGGTGGAAGTGCAGGACGAGCGCCATCGACACGAGGGCGATGTCCAGCGGCGCACGGGCGGAGGCGAACGGGGCGTGCTGGACGGCGTCGGCCGTGGACAGGATCCGGTACAGCGCGAACAGGGAGCCGCCGACCAGCCACGCGTCGAGTGCCAGGCAGACCTGGCCGGCCCTGCTCACGGGCCGTTTGGCCAGCAGCAGGAGCCCCGCGACGGCGGGCGGCGCGAAGTACGGCAGGAGCGGGTCGGCCAGGTGCCCGACGGCCGCCGTCGCGAACGACAGCGCGAACAGCAGCCAGGCCGGCCGGGCACGGCCGTCGGAGGACCGTCCCTGTCGGAAGCAGGCCGCGGCGGCGATCGCGGCGGTGGCGCTCAGCGTGAGATCGCCCATGAGGAAGGCGAGTTGCGGCGAGCCCCAACCCAGGGCGGAGCCCGCGGCGTAGCCGGCGCAGACCGCCGCGAGGAGGAACGGTGCCACCCGCCGGCCGGGCCGTGCGGGGTTCGTGGTGTTGCGGTCACTCACCGGTGCCTCCGGCCAGTCCGGGGCGGGCACGGCCCGGCCACGATGTCGTCGGCGCCGCGGCGCTCGCCTCGGCGAGGGCCTGCGGGGCGAGGACGGCGCCCTTGGGGCTGATGCGGTAGAAGCGGCGGCGGGGGCGGCCCTGGGCCTCGGCTATCGCGTCCTCCTCCCAGTACCGCTCCACCCAGCCCGCCTGGCGCAGCCGTTCGAGGATGGGGAACAGGGTGCCGTTGGGCAGCCCGGTGCGCCGGACCAGGTCCAGCCCGTACAGCCCCTCGGTGAGCACCACCGAGCGCTGCCCGGTGTCGACGCCCTGGCCGAGGAGGGCGCGCAGCAGCGTCTGAGTGTGCGGCGTCAGGTTCACGTCCGGCATGGCGGCAAATCTACTTAGGTAGAAGACGGGCCGTCTACCTAAGTAGAAGCGTCCGGGCGGCTGAACTTACGTACGAATAAAGGGAGTTCACCACTACATGGCGGCCGTGGTGAACCATCCGGAGGACCCCATGGCGCGGCCGCCCTCCACGTCGGGCCGGTAGTGGCCGAAGTAGAGGAGCCGCAGGAGCCGGCCCCGGCTGTTCGTCCCGGTCTTGTCGAACGCCTTCTTGAGGTGGTCCCTGACCGTGTGGGGGGAGATGCCGAGCCGCCGGGAGATCTCGGTGTCGGACATGCCGTAGACGACGAGCCGTGCGACCTCTTGCTCGCGGGCGGTGAGGTCGTACGCCTCCATCAGGATCCCGATGGTGTGCTCGGGCCGGCTGGGCTGGACGATGACCGCGACGCGCCCGGCCGTGTCCATGAGCGTGGCCGCGAGCGATGCCCAGCGCCCCGCCCCGTCGTGCACGCGTACGGACGCCTCGCCCGCCGCACGGGCCCTGCTCGCCGCGTGCAGGACCGGCTGCGGGATCCGGCCGGGTCCGGCGGTCCCGCCGCCCAGCCGGTCGAGCCACACCTGCCCGGACGGGCTGACCCCCTCGACGCCGCCGTCGGGCGCGAAGGTGAGCAGTCCGGGGGCGGCGGGGTCCTGCGGGTCCACGGCGGCGGCGTCGTGGCGGAGGTACGAACGCCGCAGCCCGTCGGCGACGGCGGGCGCGAGCGCCCCCACGGCCGCGATCTCCTCCACGCCGAACGGGGCCCGGTCGCCGCCCCGGTGCAGGACCAGCGCCCCCCACACCGTGTGGCGTCCGCGCAGGACCACGCGCATCTCGTCGCCCAGGCCGGTCGGACGGTAGACGTCGCGGTAGCGGCGACTGGTGTGCGGGCGCGCGTGGGTGGCCTGCCACAGCCCGGCCGCGAGCCGGCCGGTCCCGACGAGGTGGGGGAAGTGGTTGACGTCCTCCTCCCCGTACTCGATGTCGAGGAGCCTGGGCAGATGGGTGTGCGGAACTCCCTTCTCGTGGAAGCCGCCGGTGTGCATGAGCGTGGCCGGGTCCAGGGTCAGTCCGCACACCCCGTCCACCGCGACCGCCGCGGGGATGATCTCGTTGAGGCCGCTGAACAGCGTCATCGGATCCGGGAGCCCCTGGCACAGCTTCTCGATCCTCGTGCGGGCCCGGCGCAGCGCGGCGCCGTCGGGTAAACCTGCGTTCGATCGGGTCACGCGGGTCTGTTACCGCACCGCCCGGTCCGGCGAAACCCCGACTTCCGGGGATCGAAGGCGGCGGCCGGTCGAACTAGCTTTCAACCGCACACAAGCCCGACTCGAATCCCACGGGAGGACCCATGCAACTGCGCAGCAAGGCGCTCGGCATAGCCGCCGCGACCGTCACCGCCGCCGGCCTCGCCCTGGTGCCCGCCACCTCGGCCGCCGCCGCCCCCGCCGGAACGCAGAGCCTCGCCTCGTGCATCGGCCACTACGCGAACACGGCCTACTGGATGGACTGCACCGGCGGCACGCAGACGAGCTGGGCCCGCCTCGGCGGCCTCTGCGGCCCGACGTCCGGCATCGCGGTGTGGAACTGGTCGAACTGGTACCGGATCGGCCCCGGCGAGAGCTGGACCCTCAGCCGGGAATGCAACGTACGGGTCTGGGGCCAGCGGGTCGAGGTCCGCCCGTACTGACCGCACATCCGGCCCGCCCACCCCGGGGCGGCGGATCACCGGGGCGGGGGACCGGTCGGGGCGTCGTCGTAGAGCCGGAAGAGGCGTGGCCCGCCGCTGTCCTCGCCGTCGTCGCGCTGGCCCTCCCAGCACCGGGCGGCGAGGGCGCGGGCGCCCGGCCAGGGCCGGGGCAGCAGCTCGGGAGGCAGCAGGGGGTCGGGCTCCACGGCGGCGGTGAAGGCCGCCGCCAGCTCGACGGCGTACGTCAGCCGTTCGGCGCCGGTGGGACGGCGGCCGGGGGTGGACAGGTGGGCGAGGCGGGCCCCGGCGAGGGCGGCGAGGGCCTCGTACCGCTCGGCGACCGGGCCGAGCGGCCACAACAGGGCGGCCGGCCGCACCGGCTCCTGCTCCTCGCCGACCCTCAGGCCGCGGCTGGTGAAGCGGCTGAGGGAGGGCAGGACGCCGAGGTGGCGGGCGTGGGCCTCCACGATGCCGCCGATCTCGTTCGCGGCGACGTACAGACCGCCCTGGAGCGGAGCCGCGCCGAGGTGGAGGAGGGTGTCGCGCAGGGCGTCGCGGGACTGCCGCGCGGTCTCGGGGATGGCGAAGGCGAACAGGTGCCAGGCTCCGTCCCAGGGGGCGAGCCCCCGGTCCTGCCGGTAGGCGTGGCGTACGTACTCGACGCCTCCTCCCGGAACCGGCCCTGCGCGTCGCCCATTACCCCGACGCCACCCACGGCCTGGTCGGACACACCGTCGAGGACTCCCCGCTGCGCCTGACCCTGACCGCCCTGTTCGCGCCTGGAGCCCTCTTCGCCGAGGGGTTCCTGGCCGACCAGCAGCACTTCCTGACGTCCACCGGCACCGGCGGAGCCTGACGTCGATGACGACCGGACCCGGTCGTGGTCAGGGTCTGTCCAGGACATCCGGGATGGGGATGGTGGTGCCAGTGCCGAAGGTGTCCGCGAGTGCGTAGGCCGCGTCGGAGCCGACGGCAGCATCGTCCCCTAGAGCAGCTGACGGACCGTCGGGGTGGCCCCCCGGCTTCAGCTGGGCCGGGCCCCGTTGGTGCCGTCGGTCACGATCGCATCGGCCGCAGTGAGGGCCGGCGCGGGCGGGGCCTGGGCGGGGGCCGTGTCCGCGGACCATGGTCCGGAATGCCAATGGCAGTCTTGTAGGGCTGCCGAGCGGGGTCGACAGGGCCTTCTTGGAAGATTTGATTCATGCGACCGGGAGGGTGGATGGACTCGGAAGAGTACTTCGCGAAGAGGGCGCGCATCGTTCGAAGCCTTCAGGCGCACTCGTTGAGCGGCGAATCCGCGATTTCGGTCATGCGCTTCCTGGTGGAGATGATCGGCCCACGCGACGATCTCGGCGAGGTTGCGTTCGGGGTTGTCGGGTGCATGCACGATGCCTTCGAGATGTCGCTCTGGGATGCCAAGCGCCTGTCCCGATGGCGTGAGCTCGGAGGAGACCTCTCGGATGAGGAGATGGAGGAGCGGATCGGTTCGCTTACTCCTCGCGCACTGTAATTGCGTGTACCGAATTGCTGCCCCTGGAGGGACGAGGGGTGGCGGGTGAACGTCAGAGGCCCTGCGTCTGGGGCGTACGGAGCGCGGCGCGGGTGCTCCGTTCGGCATTGCGGGCGGCGAAGGCGGCGACTGCCTGGTCGAAGTTGGCATCCTCCTGGGCGGCGACCACTACGGCTCCGTATCTCACCGGCCGACAAGATCGGGCTGGCGAAGATCGGGGAGTCGTGCGCCTCCTCAATGTAGCGGGCAACTGGCTGCCCGTGCGGCGGCCGGCGTGCCGCTCGCCCGTCGGCGCCGCCTGGCCCGGGTGACCACCGGGGTGTGCGCTTCGGCTGCCTGCCTGGTCCTCGCCCTTGGAGCCTGCCGATCCGGTGCCGACCGCCTGCCAAGCGGCGCGGCGGCGACCCGCGGTGTCGCGCCGATGCCCGCCGGAGGCCTCGGGCCGGCCCCTGGCCGCCGGCCCGCCCCGTGTGGCGCGCCCTGGGGTGCGAGTCGAGAATGGGACTGCCGGGCCGGGTCCGTGTGATGCCACCCGCCGGGGAGCGCGGTTCGCGGTCGGCGTGGCCCAAGGATCCAGGTGATCGCAGATGTGCCGATGGCTCGCCTACTCGGGGACACCCGTGCTGCTCGACACCATCCTCTACAAGCCCGCCCACTCCCTGATCGACCAGAGCCTGCACTCCAAGCTCGGTGTGGAGACCACCAACGGGGACGGGTTCGGTGTCGGCTGGTACTCGGAGGGGGACGCCACGCCGGCGCTGCTCAGGGACGTCGGGCCCGCCTGGAACAACCGGAATCTGCGGGAGATGGCCGACCACGTCCGCGCGCCCCTGTTCTTCGCCCACATCCGCGCGTCGACCGGCACGGCGGTGCAGCAGTCGAACTGCCACCCGTTCCGGCACGGCCGATGGATGTTCATGCACAACGGCTCGATTTCCGGCTTCCATCTGATGCGGCGCGACCTCGCCCTCCTCGTCGATCCCGCCCTGTACGCCGACATCGAGGGGACGACCGACTCGGAGGTGATGTTCTACCTGGCCCTCACCTTCGGCCTGGAACAGGACCCGCCGGCCGCCGTGGCCCGGATGGCGGGCGTGGTGGAGCGCGCCGGGCACGACCACGGAGTGGAGTTCCCGCTCCAGATGACGCTCGCCGTCACCGACGGCGAAAGCGTGTGGGCCTTCCGGTACTCCAGCGCGCACGCGTCCAGGTCGTTGTTCTACAGCAGCCGGGTGGATGACCTGCGCAGGCTGCACCCCGACGTCGGGTTCCTGCGGGAGATCTCCGAGGAGACGCGACTCGTCGTGTCCGAGCCCCTCGGCGACCTGCCCGGCGCCTGGAACGAAGTGCCGGAGAGCACCTACGGCATCGTCCGGCCGGGCGCCGACGCGATGCACCCCTTCGCCCCGATGACGCCCGCGTGATGCGCGCCTACCCGCCCATCGCCGAACACGGTCTGATCGGGGACCTCCAGACCTGTGCCCTCGTCTCGTCCGAGGGGGTGCTCGACTGGTTCTGCTCACCGCGCTTCGACTCGCCCAGCGTCTTCGCGAGCCTGCTCGACCACGACCGCGGCGGGTACTTCGCCATCACGACCGACGCCGCCCACGATGCCGATGTCGTCACCCGCCAGCTGTACATGGCCGACACCGCGGTCCTCATCACCCGCTCCCTCACCCCCGAAGGCGTCGGCGAGGTCGTCGACTTCATGCCCGTCCACGAGCCGCACACCGCCACCGACCGGCACCAGGTGGTGCGCGTCATGCGGGTCGTACGCGGAACCGTGCGCTTCGAGCTGGAGTGCCGGCCGCGCTTCGACTACGGCCGGGCGTCCCACGAGCTCATGTGTGACGGATCCACCGCCCGGTTCGACGGGCCCGGCATCAGCGCCTACCTGCAGGCGTTGGGTCCTGTGGTGCTGGAGGCCGACGGGGCCGACGTGCGGGCGAGCGTGACCCTGGCCGAGGGCGGACGCGCGGCCGTCCTGCTGACCGTCTGCGACGCGGGCGGCCCGGCCCCACCGCCCGTGAGCCAGGGCGAAATGATCGAGGAGTTCGACGCCGTGCGCGACTACTGGCACCGCTGGATCGGACGCTGCACCTACCGCGGCCGCTGGCAGCAGATGGTCAACCGCTCCGCGATCACCCTCAAGCTGATGACGTACGCCCCCACCGGTGCGCCCATCGCCGCCGCCACCATGGGACTGCCCGAGCAGGAGGGCGGCGAGCGCAACTGGGACTACCGCTACACCTGGGTCCGTGACGCCTCCCTCGCGGTGCGCGCCATGCGCGACCTCGGCTTCACCGAGGAGGCGCACGCCTTCGGGGGCTGGCTCATGCGGCGGCTGAGGGACGGCGGGGCTCCCAACGGCGAGCCCCTGCAGATCATGTACCGCGTCGACGGGGACCCGTACCTGACCGAAGAGGTCCTCGGCCACCTGGAGGGCTGGCGCGGCTCCGCACCGGTGCGCGCGGGCAACGGAGCCGCGGACCAGCTGCAGATGGACATCTACGGGGAGGCCGTCCACGGCCTCGTCCAGGCCGGCCGGGTGGGCGACGCGGTGGGCTTCGACGACTGGCGGCTCTGCACCGCCCTGCTGGACTGGCTGTGCGAGAACTGGGACCGCCCCGACGAGGGCATCTGGGAGACCAGGGGCGGCCGGAAGGACTTCACCTACAGCCGCGTCATGTGCTGGGTCGCCCTGGACCGCGGCATCCGGCAGGCCACGGCCACCGGACGCCCCGCCGACCTGGCCCGCTGGACGGCCGCACGGGACGCGATCATGGACCAGGTCATGACGCTCGGGTGGAGCGGGGAACGGCAGGCGTTCGTCCAGGAGTACGGCAGCAGTGTCCTGGACGCCTCGCTGCTGCTCATGCCCATGGTCGGCTTCGTCACCCCCAAGGACCCGCGCTGGCTGTCCACACTCGACGCCATGGACCGCGAGCTCGTGTCCGACAGCCTCGTCCACCGCTACGACCCGGCGGCTTCCCCCGACGGCCTGCGGGGCTCCGAGGGCACGTTCTCTCTGTGCACCTTCCTCTACGTGTACGCCCTCGCCACGGCCGGCCGACGCGATCAGGCCCGTTACGCCTTCGACAAGATGCTCACGTACGCCAACCACGTCGGGCTGTTCGCCGAGGAGGTCGGTCTCACCGGCGAACAGCTCGGGAACTTCCCCCAGGCCTTCACCCACCTGGCGCTCATCACAGCGGCAATCGCGCTCGACTCCGAACTCGACCGGAGGGCCGGGGAGGTCTGACAGGAGGGCTGGCAGGGGGGAGGAGGTCTCAGCCCTGCGGTTCACCCTGCGGTTCAGCCCCGCAGGCACCACTCGACGAACCCCGTGATGCTGCCGTCCACCCCGGCGTCCTCGTCCGCCACCGCGGCCGTACGGAAGAAGTGGACCTCCCGGAAGTGCAGCTCCATGGCCTGCACGAGGCTGTGCAGGCCCAGCGCCTCGCGCAGCCAGGTCCGGGCGCCGTCGCTGTCTTCGAGGCCTGCCGGCACCAGGCCCTGCTCGGCGAGCAGGTCCGTCTTGCTGATGGCGACCGCGAGGCGCGAGCGTTGCAGTGGGGCGCCCATCGCGGCCACGGCCTGGACCGAGCGGGCGAAGACCTCTTCCGGATCCACCGTGGATCCCAGGGTCCGGTCCAGCAGCGGGCCGGGCGCTGGTTCCATGCTGGTCCAGAACGCCTTCACCGCCATCGGATCCAGCACGAAGACGAAGGTGCGCGCGGCCCGTGCGTAGCGCAGCGCATCGGTGTCCTCACGGTCGACGAACCGCTCGCCGGCCGTGTCGAAGAGGTGGATGAGCCGCTGGGACAGGCCGCTGCCGAGGACGAAGGAGTGGGCCCGGGGCAGGCTCTTCTGGGTGGCGAGGGTGTGCCCCCGCATCCGGAGTACCTCGCGCAGCACCTGGTAGTTGGCGTCCGACTCCTCGTCGGCGAGGGTGATCGCCGGACCGCCGTTCGCCGCGGCGTGCTCCAGGGACAGCAGCATGGCCGCCATCAGCTGGGTCTTGCCCGCTGCCTGTCCGCCGATCAGCGGTATCACCACTTCGGGCATGTGGCCGGCGTCCGTGTTCATCGCCTTCCCGCAGTGCGGGTGGACGCAGTACGCCTGGAGCCGCGAGTTCCGGCCCATCAGCATCAGCAGGGTCGGCATGCGCTGTCCGCACTCGCAGCGGCGCTGGAAGATGCCGTACGTCCCCGGGCGGATGTCGGCGTGCCGGCGCCGGCAGGTGGGGCCGGGGCAGTCGTACGCCGGGTAGGGCACGCGCTCGAAGCAGTGCGGGCAGAGCATGCCGGTGCGCAGCCGCTTCATCCACAGCACCGTCCGGTCGACGGCCCTCAGGGCGCCGGCGAGGAGCCGGGCCCCGCCCGTCAGCAGCGCCAGGACGTGCGCGTGCAGGGCGAACAGCAGGGCGAGCAGCGGAACGGCCACGGCCGCGCCCGCGCCGAGTCCCAGGTACAGGGTCAGGCCGTACGGGACGGTGAAGGCCCGGTGCTGCGTCGGGGCGACGAACTGCCGTGAGGTCACTCGGCGGAAGGAATCGCCGACCGTGCCGGCGTACGCGCGCCCCTCCAGCGTGAGCAGCTGGCGCAGGTCGCGGGAGGCCGGACCGAAGAAGTAGTTTCGGTACGCCTTCACCTCCTCGTCCTGGGGGCGGTAGGGCGGCAGCGTCCGGAACTCGGGGGTGCGCCGGTACACGACGCCGACCAGCGTGCGGCCGTACCCGGCGAGCACCTGCATGACGAGCGCGAGGCCCCGCAGGGCGGCGATCAAGGGGACGAAGGGCAGGTACCAGGACAGCCCGATGAGGAAGAGGGCCGGGAGCAGGACGAACCTGACGATTTCAGACATGGAGGATCACCGCCCCTTCTTCTTCCGGGAGTTGTCGGGGGCCGGGGTGTCGGGCCCCACCGGGTCCGGCGGGTCGGTGGAGATGAGCGCGGTGAGCCTGCGGAGGAGCCCGGGCTTGCGGGGAGGGCCCGCCGGGCCGGGCCGCCGGGCCTCGGCCCGCTCGGCGTAGTGGTCGGCGAGTGCGGCCCCGTGGGGCCGCACCGCGTCCTCCAGCCGTTTCAGGTCGGCCACGTGCCAGTGCGCCTCGGGATGGGCCCGGATCGCCACGACGCCGTCCTCCTGGGCCTGCGACAGCCGAGCCCTCCTGGGCAGGGTGACGACGGTGGCGACATGACCGAGCAGGACGTCGTCGATCCGCTCGACTCCCGTCACCTGCCGGTGCAGCAGCCACAGGTACCGGTCCAGGTCGCGGGGGGTCAGCTCCGCCAGGCGGCCGCGGAGCCGGCCGACGTCGGCGGGCAGGCGCAGCATGGCCGGCACCAGGTGGAGACGCCTCAACGCCCGCGGGGCCGGCCACGGTTTGGTGTCCGGGATCGTGAACTCGGCGAAGAGCTCCGAAGCCTCGCGGGAGTCACTGAGCGCGACCTCCAGGTCGAGCGTGAACCGTACGAGCTCCGCGGCGCTCGCCGGCAGCCAGGTGAAGCGGCGCGGGTGGGAGAGGACGCGGCACAGCGCGAGGCAGTCGGCGAGCGCGTCCTCGTCCTCGATACCTTGGCTCAGGGCGCGGTCGAACCACTCGCCGACGACGGGGTCCACCGGCTCCGAAACGGGCAGCTCCGCTGCGATGTGTGCCGCCTCCCGGTGCGTCCAGGTGCGCGAAGGCTGCCGCCACAGGCCGCGGAGCAGCTCCTCGTCGGGCGACGTGCGTCCGCGGATGCTCAGGATCTTGAACATGAGCGGGACCGTGTTCGAGGGATCGCGCTCGGCCCTCGCCCGCAGGTGGTGCTCCAGGAGCAGGGGCCGGCCCGCCAGGTCGCCTTCGTGCAGGAGCTCGGCGGGGAACTGCGCGAAGAGCTGCTCCTGCCCCGTGCGCCGTTCCAGCGCCTCCTCCACCGCGGTGGCCAGCGAGGTCCTCATCACCGGCAGGACGCGGACGAGTTCGGCCACTTCGCGGCGGAAGCCCGGCGCCGGCGCCGTGGTCCCGAGCAGCGCGTGGGACAGGGTGAGCGTCTCGCGCGCCATGACCTCCGACGGCACCGGGAGGCGGGCGCCCACGGCCCAGAGCAGCAGGCGCGTGCGCTCGCGCGCGGTCCGCACCTCGGTCTCCAGCAGCCGCTCCCACAGGGCGCGGGCCCGCTCACGTGCCTGCGGATCGGTGATCGGCACGGGCTCGACGGCGTCCTCGGCGGCGCTCGTGTAGGCCCGCATGCGCAGCCCGTACAGCTTCCCCTCGATCTCCTGGTGGACCGCCGCGTCACCGCCTGCTCGCGCGGCCGCGCTCAGCGCGGTCAGCTGGGTGTCGTCCAGGTCCCGGTGCTCACGGTGGACGGCGGTGGCGACGGCCGCCCCGCGCGCCCCCAGATGGCCGGCCCCGGCCAGCCAGCCGATCACCGCGTGGACGTCGGCCGGGGCCAGCGCGATGCCACCGGAGACCGCGGCCGCCGCGACGGGGGCGTGCCAGTCGTCCGGAGTCTCCTCCGTGCCCTCCGCGTAGTCCGCCGTCCAGGACCAGACGGGCCGGGCGGATCCGACACCGATCCTGGTGAGGAGGCGGACCAGTGCGGGGACGGGCACCTCGGGGAACACGCCCCGGGCGAAGTCGAAGACGGTGTAGGCCGCTTCGTCCTCCGGGGCGAAGGAGAGCGGAGGCTCGGGCACGGTGCCGATCAGGTGCAGCCGGCTGCGGGCCGGACGCAGGACGTACGTGGCGAAGGACAGGCCCCGGGAGAGCGGGGGCGGCAGCAGGTAGGAGACCGCGGCGAACCAGTGTGCGATCCGCTCGGTCGAATGGTCGACCACCACCACCGAGCCGTGCTCGGTGAGCGCGGCGAACGCGGCGGCCAGCAGCTCCGGCAGCCGGGCCGCGTGGGGATGGCCGCGCAGGAACTCGCCCACGGCGCGGACGTCGAGCGGCCCGGGAGCGGGCCCGGACAGCGTCGGGATCTCCGTGCTCGGGGACACCGTGCGGGTCCACACCGGCGAGTTCCACAACTCGATCGGCAGCAGTCCGCCCCCGGCCGCCGGGAAGTCCTCACTGTGCAGCGCGTGGGCGAAGTAGTTGCCGAAGCGCCGGGCCGAGTCGCGGCCCACGTACCGCACGCACAGCACGGTGGCGCGGAGCCCCGCCCGGTCGTGGGGCCGGTAGCAGAGGTTGACCGGGCAGCGCTCCAGCGACTCCGGGGTGTCCGACTCCACCAGCGAGCGCGGCGGCTCGTACCCGGCCAGTGCCTCCACAGCCAGCCGGGTCTCCGCTGTGACGCCCGCGCTGACGGCATTGAACTGGAAGCCGGAGAACCCGCTGAGTCCGTGCTCGCAAGAGGTGTAGTAGAGCTGCTGGAAGTGCCTCATCCCCGGCCCGCCTTCGGCACCGAGCCGAACTCGCTCAGCAGCCACAGCAGCGGATCGGCCACCCGGTACGGCTGGATGCCGGTGGGGGCCACCCGGGCGTCGGGGGTGGGATTGCGGCCGAGGGCGGAGACCCCGAAGTAGCGGTAGCGGGAGTAGTGGTTGTTCAGCAGGTGGTCGATCGGAACCCCGTCCCAGTCCTTGAGGAGCCGGCGCACCTCCTCGTGGACGCTGAGGCTGTCGCCGACGTCGAAGCGGCCGCGCGGGGGCGCGTAGTCGCGCAGCGGACTGCCGGGGTCGAGCAGGTGCCAGAAGGCGTCCATCTTCGAGAAGACGACGGCGACCGGGGTGTCGAGCAACCGGCCCGAGCGGCCGGAGCGGGGCGCGAGGAGAAGGCTGGTGACCCGGGAGAGGACGTTGACGGGGGAGTCCAGACCCTCGGTGCCCGGCATCGGCGTACCGGGCAGCGCGTTGTCGCGGGCGCCCGGCATCTGCAGCGGGTCGAGCAGCAGCACGATGCCGTCGGCGTTGGCCAGGTAACGGGTGTTGAGCTCCACGCTCTCCCGGGAGCTGAAGTCCTCGCCGGCGGTGTCGAAGAACGACAGGACGGTGTGCTGCGGGCGTTCGCCGAGCAGGGTCCGCCGGCGCAGGCCGAACCGGAAGACCAGCGGGTCCACCTGGTTGAGGGTGGTGGAAGCGGTCTGGGTGCCGGGGAACATCTGGTTGTCGCGGTAGAGGCGGTCCTCGTACTCGGAGCTGTAGCGCCTCATCGTCGTGTCGTCCGTGCCCATCAGGGCGGCTCCGTACGCCTCTCCCACCCGGTGGCGCAGCTCGTGGAGGAGGACGGTCATGTAGACGGTCTTGCCGGACGCCTTCGGGCCGACCATGGCGATCAGCCGGTTGTCCACCATGCCGAACTGGACGGGCAGTTCGGAGTGGCACACCGGGCAGATCCGGTAGGTGCTCTCACCGTCGCAGTCCGGGCACACGGCCGTGGGCTTGCGGCCGTCCGCGGCGAAGTCCGGGCCGAGGTCGTGGCTGCGGCGAGGTCCCTTGCGCTGGTCGAGGACCTGGTCGCGGCGGCGCGCGCACTGCTTTCCGGTCTTGCTCAGGCGGCTGTTGCAGCGGAACCGGATCTCCCGCAGGGTGAAGCCCTCGTAGCAGTAGGGGCAGGTGAGGCGTTTGGCCATCAGGTGACTCGCAGTCTGTGCAGCGCCGTCGGGCGGATGTCGATGCCGGATTCGGTGTCCGCGTCCGCCGGGAAGCAGACCAGCCAGGACGGGCCGCGGGTGGCGGGCAGCGGGAACTCCACGGTCATGGGGGTGCCGGCGGACAGCCGCTGCGCGGGCACCTCGTGCAGGACCGTGCCCTCGGCGGTGCTGGTGGGACGGAAGCGGCCGAGGCTGTGGACGATGCGGACACCGGGCAGGTCGCAGCCGGTCTCCGAGGTGAAGGTGACCGAAGCGACCCGGCCCTTGAGGCGCCGGCGCACGGCCGGCTCGTACGCGACGACGGCGGGTGCGGCGGGGACGAGCAGCGAGGAGGCACCCTCGCAGCCCTCGCGGAGCTCCGGGACCCACGCCTCCACGGTGAGGGTGGCGGCGCCCCGGCCCACCGCCAGGTCGAACCCGCCGTCGTGCTCGTACACCCGGCGCCGGCACACCACGTCACCGTCCCCGGGGGCCGCAGCGCCGGGGCCCCCTTCCCGGCGCCAGCGGACCCGCGCGCTCAGGGCACCCTCGGGCCATGCCCAGAGGACGAGGAGGTGGTCCCCGCGCCGGATGACCTGGAGCTGGTCGACCGGCACCGCGAACAGGGCATGCGGCCCGTCCGGAGACCCCGTTGCCGCCCCGGGCCCCGGCGAGGGCGGCTCTGCCGCCTCCGTGGGGGCGGCCGCGGAGGGCGCGGGTCCGCCCTCCGCCGGAACGGTGTACAGGGGCTCGGCGTACGCCGGCTCGGTGAGCGCCGGTTCTGTGTACGGGGGCTCGGCGTACGCCGGCTCGGCGTACAGGGGCTCGGTGAGCGGCTGCTCGGCGGGACGCGGTCCGGCGGGCGGCGGCTCCGCGCGGGGTGCCTCGGCCCGGCCCGGTCCGGCGTACGGCTGCCCGGGCTCTTCGGGCGCCGCCGCTTCGAAGGCGTTCCGGAGTCCGCCCGGCCCGGCCGCCCGCCCGGCGTCCTCGCCCGCCGCCGCGCCGCCCTGCCGCGCCCCGGGCTCGGGGTCCTCCGCCCGGGGGCGCCCGGCACGGGGCTCCGGGTCCGTCGCGGCGACGGCGCGTCGCGTGTCCGGCCGGGGCCGGGAGGCGTCCGGGCCGGGGTACCCGGCCTCCGTGCGCGGGTGACCGGCGCCCGGCCTCGCGTATTCGGCCCCGGCCCGCACCGATGGCGGGGCGGATCCGCTGACGACGCGCAGGACGCCGAAGTCCCCCAGTGCCAGCAGCCCCAGTACGACGGCCGATCCGGGCCGGTCACAGCGCACCGAGAGGCCCCGCGCGGCCGGCAGGGCCTCGATCCCGGCCCGCAGCCCCGGCGCGGCGCTCATCCCGCCGGCGAGCAGCACGGTGTCCACCGCCGGTTCCGCGGTGGCCAGTTGCTCCGCAACGGCGGCGAGCAGGCGCTCCCGCAAGGGCGCCACCGCCCGCTCGAAAGCGGTCCGTCCCAGGGTCAGCGGACGCCGCTCGCCGGCCGCGTCCTCCACGGACCCGGTGGCGGTGTCCGAGCCGTCGAGCTCCTGCCGGAGCGCCCGCGCCGCCCGGAGGGGGTCGGAGCCCTCCGGCAGGACGCCGGCCAGTTCCGCGGCTACCGCCGCGTCCCAGGCGTCGCCGCCGAGCGGCAGGCTGAGGGCGCGGACCACGTGCACGGTGAGGTCGGGGGTGATCGCCAGGACGCTCAGGTCCAGCGTCGTCGCCCCCTGGTCGCAGACGAGGACCGTGTGGTCCACGCCCTCCGCGACCGCCCCGTAGTGCAGGGCCACGGCCACCGGCTCCGGTACGACGCGCGCGACGTCGAGTCCGGCGCGCTCCACCGCGTACCGCAGCTCGTCCTCCCGCCCGCCCGACACCGGGAGTCCGACCAGGGCCGTGCGGTCCGGCCCCCTCGCGAGGAGGTCCTCGTCGGCCCGGGACGAGCCGAGCAGCCGGGGCAGCGCGCGGACCGGGTCGAGCACCCCGTCCACGCCCGCCAGCTCGGTCGTGGTCACCTCGGGACGGCCGTCGGGGCCGAACCGCGCGACGCGCCCGTACCGGTGCCCGAGGTCGATGGCGATCATGCCCGTCCGCTCCCTTCGTCCGCGGACGACGTCCTGCCGTCGCCGCCCCGCAGCACGCTGTCGGGGGTGACCTGCGCGGTACCGTCGGCCGCGACGCCGACCCGGATCCGGCTGCCCGGGTCCGGCCGGTGCGCCAGCAGGTGGCTGACGACGGCCGAGCGCACCAGCTCCAGCTCGTTGCGGATCTGACGTCCTCCGTACGCCTGGTGCTCGGGGTCCGCCATCCGCTCCGTGATCCACGGGTGCAGGGTGTCCGGGTCGGCGATCAGCTCCACCCGGTGGCGTTCGCGGACCGACTCGGCGAGCTGGCGCAGCAGCCGGTCGGCGATGCTCACGACGTGCTCGTGGCGCAGCATGTCGAAGACGACCACCCCCGGCTTGAGCCGCCCGTAGATCTCGGGCCTGCCGATCCGGCGGAACTTGTCCTCCACCGCCCGGGTGAAGTGCGCCTCCAGCTGCCGGTACGAGAGCTCGTCCCGCTCCTCCAGCAGGCTCTGGACCTGCTCCGCACCCGTGTTGGAGGTGAAGATGATCAGGCACTGGGAGAAGTGCGCCGTCTGGCCGCGCCCATCGGTGAGCCGGCCGTCCTCCAGGATCTGCAGGAACTTGTCCAGGACCTTCGGGTGGGCCTTCTCGATCTCGTCGAAGAGCAGCACGCTGAACGGACGCTCCTGCACCCGGCGGGTCAGCTCGCCGCCCTGTTCGTGGCCGATGAACCCGGGCGGCGCACCGGCCAGCCGCTCGGCGGCGTGTTCCTGCTGGTATTCGCTCATGTCGAAGCGGGCGTAGGCACTTTGATCACCGAACATCAACTCGGCCACGGCCTTGGCGAGTTCGGTCTTGCCGACACCGGTGGGCCCCACGAAGAAGAACGCGCCCCGGGGGCGGGCGGTCCCCGAACCGCCGAAGTCGACGCCCACGAACGCGGACTGGAGGGCCGAGGCGACGGCGTTCACGGCCTTGGACTGGCCCACGACCCGGGTGCCGAGGGCCTTGGCGGCCCCCGCGACGGTCTCCCGGTCGAGCTGGGTCCACGGATCGACGCTCACGTTGAGCCGGTGCAGCTCCAGCAGCCGGTCCGGCTTGCGCAGGGGCGCGTTGCGCAGCCACGACGTCCTGGCCAGGGAGTCGATGTCCCAGCCCGTCATGCCGTCGGTGGCGCCGACGAGCGCTTCGAGGTCGGCGCGCGAGGCGTCCTGCGCCCCGTTGAAGTAGCGCTGCAGCCAGCTGAGCCACAGCCGCCGCTCGCTCGGGTCGGGCGGGCCGATGTGCAGGGCGGCGATCCGGGGGTCCTCCAGGTGGAACCAGCCGGGCAGCCGTCCGATGTCGCCGACCGCGCACAGGACCGCGTTGCGCGCGTGCGGGGCCGGGCCCGCGGCCGTGTGCGGGGTCACGGCCTCCGTCATCGCGGCGCGCAGCCTGAGATAGCCCAGGCGGGATTCGGCCTGGTCGGCCGGGAGGTGGTGGTCGACGTCCTCGAAGACGAAGGCGGAGGCCGCGTCCGGCGACGCCACGAGGCGGTGCACGGTGGCCACGACGTCCTCGAACGCGCGTGGCGGCCCCGACTGCCGGGGCGCCAGCAGCCGCTCCCGACCGCGGTCCCGCTCACTGCCGCGCCGGCTCCGCGCCGTGCCGGTCTCGCCGTCGGGCGCCCCCTCCGGGTTCCCGTGGCCTGCCGGCGGCCGGGTCCCCGTGGCGTCCGGGGGCGTCCCGGCCGCCCCGCCGGCCGTCCGCGGCCCCTCGGACGGCCGCCCCTCCCGCAAGCGGTCGAAGCGTTCCGCGTGGCCCGGCAGCGGGAAGGTGAGCCCGCCCACCGGGTCCCACCAGCCGACGGTCTGCGCACCGCGTCGTTCCAGCTGGCGGGCGACCACCATGCGGAAGGAAGCCGGCCGGTCGGCGAACCACCAGCGGTCCCTGATCTGCCCGTTCATGATCACTTGACGCCCGCGGCGCAGCTCCCAGTCCAGCGACACCGCCCACAGCGGCATCATGCCGTCCGCGGCGACCGGCTCCCCGTCGCCCGGGCGTCCGCTCCCGTGGTCCCCGACCGGAGGGCGCCCCCCGGCTCCGGCGCCGTTCGCCCGCTTCGTCCAGTCGGCCGCGCTCACCGGGTCCACGTCCATTCCTTCGCGGCGGTCGGCGGCTTGGGCGGCTGTTCCCCGGACCGCTTGCCCCGCCAGGTGAGTTCACCGGGGACGAAGTCGTTCCGGCTGACGATCGCCTCGTGCACCCGCTCCAGGAGGTCCTCGGTGCGGTCGCACACCGAGCCCTCCGGATCCGGCCGGAGCACGACGTCGGGCTCGCCGTCGACCTGGTAGAGCAGGACGGCGTCTTCGCCGTCCGTGCCGACCGTGGTCCGGTACGTCGCCCCGCTCGGGCGCTCGAAGCCCATCACCAGGCGTCCGTCCTGCTCCGCGCCGCCGGTGAAGGCGAAACCCTCGCCGAGCATGGCGTCCTGCAGCGCCTGGGCCAGGTCCATCCTCCGCGTATAGGCCAACTGGAGTTCGTCCAGCCGTTCTTCGGCTCCGACGAGCAACTCCTCCAGCGCCGCCACCGCCGTCAGCGCGTCCGCCGCCGCCCCGGCCGCGAGCGCGCCCGTGACGGAGGCCAGCGCCGCCTCGATCCGCTCCGCGAGCCCGGGATCGGCCAGCTCCACGGCCTCGGCAGCCGCTTCCCGCACCGCCTGCCGTACGACGCCGAGCCGGTCCGCCGCCTCGGCGAGCGCCGCCGCGAGCCGTTCCCGCTCGGCCTCCGCCGCCGCCTGCCGGTCCGCTTCCCGCGCGGCGGCGCTCTCCTCCGCCTGCCGTGCGGCCTCCCGCGCCCGCTCGGCCCGGCGCAGCTCCTCTGCGGCCTCGGCGGCCCGCTCCCCGCCGGCCGCCGCGTGCCGGGCGAGCGCGTGTTCCACCGTGCCGAGCAACGCCCGGAAGCGCGTCTCCCCGCCCTGGCCGGCCGCGGCGCGCAGCTCGCCGAGCAGGTCGAGGCAGCGCTGGTACCCCTGCCGGTCGTGCTCCCGGGCTTCCGGCCCGATCCGCGCGAGGCGCTCCTCCAGCCCGGCCAGGACGGAGCCGTGGCCGGCGCCCCGGTCGTCGGCCCGCCCCTCCCGGCCGAGCAGGACCACCCGGCCGCGCAGCTCCTCGATCGCCGCGCCGAGGTCCTCGGCGCGGCCGGCGCGGCCCCGCAGCAGGTCCAGCCGCTCCCGCAGGACCCGCACCTCGGAGTCCTGCCCCCGGACCCGCCCCAGCAGCTCGCCCACCTCGGCCAGCCGGCGGACGTCGGCGCCGGACTGTTCCTGGCGCGACCGGGCGGCATGCGCCTCCTGCCGGGCGGCCCGCCGGGCGGCCAGCTCGGTCTCCCTGCGCTCGGCCTCGGCCCGGGCCCGTTCCCGGCGCGCCGCCGCCTCCCGGGCCCGCCGCGCGGCGCGCTCGGCCCGTTCCCTGGCGCGCTGCGCCTCCTGCTGCCTGCGTGCCGCCTCCCGGGCCCGGCGCCGTTCCGCCTCCAGCCGCGCGTAGGCCGGCGCGACCGTGACGGTGCTGTACTTCGGTGATCCGCTCATGCTTCCCTCCCTGCCTCGGCCCGCAGGACGAAGCCCCGTGCCGCGAGCCGTTCCTCGAACCCTTCCCGGAACCCCGGAGCCGGCGGGACCCCTGCCCAGGACAGCGACCCGTCGGCCTCGACGGACAGCTCGACGCCCGCGCTGGTGTCCGGCTCGCTCCCGACGTGCGCGTAGCGGTCCGTCAGGGCGATGAGGCGCTGGTTGGACGAGCCCCGCCAGCGCAGGCCGTGCTGCCGGGAGGCCACGTACGGACCGTCGACGAGGAGGTCGAGGCGCCGCAGCAGCGCGCGCCGGTCCGGGCCGCCCCGGCGCAGGGCCTCGTACCGGAACCCGGAGTAGGCCATCGCACCGAAGTCGGGGCGCCGCGCCCGGACGGAGTCGAGCAGCGCGGCCAGCGCGGCCGCCTGGCCGAAGGGCTCGCCACCGGAGAGGGTGACGCCCTCGATGCCGGGCAACCCGCACAGCCAGTCGGCGAGTTCGGCCACGGTGTGCTCGGTGCCGCCCTCGAAGGGAAGGGTCTCCGCCGCCACGCAGCCCCGGCAGCGCAGCGGGCAGCCCTGCACCCAGATCACGGCCCGGGTCCCCGGCCCCAGGACGGTGCAGCGGTCGAGCCTCCTCGCCACCGAGAGCCGGGTCACCTCTGCCATGCGGTGTTCTCCTTCATGCTCTTCACGTCCTTCGGGTGCCGTGCCGCGCCGTCGGCGGGCGGCCCCGGGGCAAGGGCCGGATAGCCGTCCGCGCCGTGTTCCGCCAGATCGCACCAGGGGCACCACGGCCGCTCCGCCGTGTGCACGTGCAGAGGGTTCCGGCGGCAGGTCCTCAGCCGGGCCGGGTCCGACTCCGCGGCCAGTGCGTCGGCCCAGGCCGACGCGGGGGGCCGGACCCCGCCGAACGCGTTCCGGAAGAGGGCGGTGAGCCGGCGCGGGAGCAGGTCGACGGGCGGCGCGGACCGGGGCAGGACCACTGAGGCCCGGTCGAGCAGGCGGCACCGCCCGTGCAGGATGTTGTCGTCGTACGAGAGGTAGTCGGCGTCGGCCGAGGGATGCCCGGCGAACGGGTGGAGCCCGCACATCAGCAGCTCGTGGACCAGGACCGCGAGCACGAAGTCGTCGCCCGCCCGGTCCGGCGCGGTGCCCGCGGGCGCGCCGATCCGTTCGGGCGCGGTGTGGCCGGGGCTGCCCATCCGTCCGGCGAACACCTCGCCGCCGTCCGTGAACTGCCAGGAGTCGACGTCGGCGATACCGACCCCGCCGCGCGCGTCGACCCAGAGGTTGTCCGGCTTCAGGTCGCCCACCACGTAGCCCTCGGCGTGCAGGTCCGCGAGGAGACGGGCGAGGGAGAGGCCGGCGGCGAGCGCGGTGGCCCACGTCGCGCGGGGGAGTTGCGCCAGACGGGCCTGCGGGGTCAGCAGGTGCGTGAACGGCCGGTGGGTGTGCCGCATGTCGGCCATCACGTAGCCGTCCACTCCGTCGGGGCCCGGCCCGCCGGCCCGGACCCCCGCCATCGGCCAGGCCACCCGCGGGGCGGCCCCGGACAGCAGGCGGACGGTTCGCGGCTCGCGGCGCTGGCGCACCAGCCGGGCGATCCGGCGCTGGTAGGCGTCCGGGTCCGGCGGGGCGGGGACGAGCTTGGCCACCAGGGGGCGCGCGTCGTCCACGGCGTACACGACTCCTTCCGAGCCGCTGCCGATCCGCCGGGTGAGGTGCCATGCGTGCCCGCCGGCGGACACCACCGTGAGGCCCATCGTCACCTGCCGTCCGTCAGCGCGCAGACCACGGTCAGGTCGTCACCGGTCCGCGCCGCCCCGGGCCCGGAGAGCAGGGCGCGCAGGGGTTCGGCGTCACCGCCGTTGGCGCGGAGCGTCGCGGCCAGCCCGCAGAAGAACCGCTCGGACGGCAACGGGCCCGTCTCGGGCGGGAGTTCGCGTACCGACGGATGGTCCAGGGTCAGGGACGCACAGCCGTCGGTGGCGAGGACGACCCCGCTGAGCATCGGCTCCCACAGCACGAAGGACCGTAATCGCAGGGCCGCCCCGGGCGAGGAGAGGAAGACCGTCTCCGCAGCGCCGGGGACCGGCGGCGGCAGGACGAGGTGGCACCGCTCCCGAACGCCGGCGCCGACGGCCCCGGCCCCGGCGGGTCCGCGCGTCAGCACCGTCCCGAAGCAGTCGCCGACCGACAGGAACGCGACCCAGGGGGGCCGCAGGACCGCCGCGGCCAGCGTGCAGGCCAGTGCGTCGGCCCGCACCGGCCCGCCCGGTGCGGGCACCGCCGACAGCACCCCCTCGACCGTCCGCAGGTGGTCCTCGACCACCCGCGCGCCGGCCGCGGCGATCCACCCCGTCCACACCTGCGGGGCGTCCTCGGCCCGTGGGATCCCCTCGGCCAGGACCCGGCAGGCGGTGTCCACGGCGATGTGCGAGCCCAGGGCGCTGCGCTCGCGGCTCCCGGCGCCGTCCGCGACGGCGAGCACCGCCGTCCCGCCCAGGCCGACCGCCTTGAAGGCGTCCTGGCACCCCTGCCCGCCAGCCAGGTGCGCGGTCCCCTGGACGGCGGCCCCCGCCGTGATCACCGGAACTTCTCCTCAAGTAGCTGCATCCGGCGCTCCTGGTCCACGAGATGCGCCGTCCGGAGGTGGATCTCGTCCGCTGCCTGGACCGCCCCGATCCGGTCCGAGCTCTGGAACAGCAGATCGAGGATCTTCCCGAACGGCAGGCCCTCCAGCATCAGGGCGCCCTTCGGCGCGAGGACCCGCAGGAGTTCCAGGTCGGCGCCGCGCACACCGATCGCCTGGAGCACGCACTCGCCCCTCTCCTCGCCGAGGCGCACCTTCCGTGCCGTACCGGCCAGCGCGGCGGCGTCCATCGGCTCCCCGTCCACGTCGCTCGGCGCACCGTCCGTCAGCACCCACAGGAACGGCCTGCGCACTTGGACCTGCCGTGCCTGCAGGGTCCGGTGGCGCTCCCGGGCCAGTTCGAGGGCCGACTCGACGGCCTCCGTCATCCGGGTCAGTCCGGACGCCTCCAGCCGGGGCGGGTGCATCCGGTCCACCGGAACGAAGATCCGGTCCGGGTCGGCCTCCTCGACCGGCACCAGCCGCTCCCGGTCGGGGTCGAAGACCCGCACCCGCGAGTCGAAGGAGATCAGGCAGACCTCGACCCGCGCCCGCAGCCTCGGCTCTGCCCGGATCCCGTCGAACCAGTCGGCCAGAGCCTCGTTCAGCTCGTCGATCCGCGGACTCCCGGCCGGGCGTCCCATGGACTGCGAGGTGTCGAGGAGCAGTACGACGGGCTGCCGTTCGTCGCAGCCCTCCGCAAGTCCGAAGCCGTACTCACTCATTCCGCAGGTGCTCCGCTCTCGTCCGTCGGTGCCGCGGCGCGCGCGAGGAGAAGGCGCCGCGCGGGGTCGTAGCGCACGACGACCTCCGCACCCGGCACCATCCCGGGGGAGTCCGGGAGCATGCGCAGCAGCACACCCTCGACCAGGACGTACCCGTCGGGATCCGGCCAGGTGATGACCCGGCCCGCCGCCCCATGCCCCCACTGCTCCATCCCACCGCTCATGCGCACACGCTAGGTGACCGGACATCAACTCCGCGCGCATCGGCAGAGATTACCCACATCAGATCGCCCCCGTGCCCCGGTGCGCCGCCCGGTGCGCCCTCGCGCGCCCCGGGCACCCTTCCATTGCACAGGGTCAGCCGGTCGGCCTCCGGTCGTGCGCCGGGCGGATTCCGGCCGGGAGGCGCTCCACCACCGCCGCCGCCTCGGGCGTGCGCACCACGAAGTGGACGTCCCAGCGCGCCCCCCGCGCCAGTTCCGCCTCCACGGCCGCCCACACGGCGGCCAGACTGACCCCGTAGGGCAGGCCGCCGCGCCCCGAGCCGAGCAGCGGGAAGCACACCGAGCGCAGCGGCGGCGAGTGGCGGTCGTGCTCCTCGGCGAGGACCGCCAAGGCGCGGGACACCGCCCGGGTGACGTCCGCCGGCAGTACGTCGTAGTCGTTGGTCCCGGCCCGGGGGACGGCGACCGCCGCGTGGTAGATGCGGCGTACGCCCTGCGCGGCCAGCGCCCCGGCACCGGTGGCCGCCACGGTGCCGGGGCGCACGGCCCGCCCCGACGTGCCGTGCCGCTCGGCCCATCGGCGCAGCTCCGCCGGCAGCGGGTCCGACAGGACCTCGCCGGTGACCCCGTGCACGGCCGCCGCCCGCCGCAACGACGCGGCGATGGACGACTTGTACGCCTCCGGCAGCGCGAGGAACACATTGGACGGGGAGACGACCACGTCCACGTCGCGCAGCAGGTCCACGGGGTGGACGTGCACGGTGAGGCCGACCGTCCGGCCGGCGGTCCGGACCTCCACGGTCCGGTGGCTGCCCAGGCCGCCGCCGTCCGCGGCGGCCGGACCGGCGTCCGCCGCTCCCGCGTCCGCCGCCAGCCGCACGATGTGCTCGGCGACCTGGCCGAGCACCATCACCTCCTGGTCCTTGCGGAACCGCTCGACGCTCACCCCGTAGAGCGCGGCCGCCCTGGCGCGGCGGGAGGACGCCGGCCAGTCCCGCGTCCCCTGGGCCAGGCCCAGGGTGTACTCGGCGGCGCTGCGCAGCGTCCCCGCGTCCAGGCGCGCGACCGCGCACCGCAGCAGCACCTCGATGGGGGCGCCCGGCGGCCGGGCGGAAGGCGCGGCCGCCGCCTCCGCCGCGGCCTCCAGGGCGGGCAGCGCACGTCCCCTCAGCCGGACCAGCCCTGCGCGCCTGACCTCCTTCAACTCGGTGAGAAGTGCGGTGTAATCAGATGGGGGTAAGGCCATGGGCCCACGATGGCATCACCCTTCACGGGCGGACAAGCGCGGTCACCCGCTCGTCGGCCCCGGCCTCACCGCGTCAGGGGTTCCGACACCTCCGCCTGCAGCGGACCGAGCAGCCCGTTCACTTCCTCGATGCCCTCCGCGGAGCCGAGGTCCGCGATGCCCCGTCCCGGCAGTACCTCCAGGGCGTTGCAGTGGCAGTCGTCGAAGCGGTCGTGGAAGAGCACCATGGCGTGCCTGGGGCGGTTCCGGCGGGACTGCCAGACCAGCCCCATGGCCTCGGGCGCCTGCGCCCGGATCTCACTCGTCCACCGCCGCGCCATCGGATAACTCCGCTCGTCGTCCAGGAGGTTGGCGGTCTGGCGGACGGCAGCGAGGTCCTTCTCCTCCAGCAGCGAGACCAAGGTCAGCTCACGCGTGGTGCGCAGCACGCTCAGGGTCCGGCCGTGGACGCTGATGTACGGGATCTCCCGCCTGTCGCCCGTCCAGGGCACCGAGCGCAGCACGCTCTCCGCGACGGCGGTCAGGGCGGTGTCGGCCACGTACAGGCTCCGGTACGGGTCCAGCACCGTGCCCTCGAAGCGGCCGCCGTTGAAGTGGAGGTCCGCCAGCGTCGGGTTGAACTGGGTCGGCCCGTACTTGGACTTGTGCACGCGCCACAGCTCCGTGCCGGCCGGGATCACCTCGACGTTGGGGCGCAGTTCGTTCTCGATCATGGGGAAGAACCTGATCGCGGGCATGAGGTTGCTCATCACTCACCCTCCACGAGTGCGGCGGCCGCACCGACGAGTTCGTGGTCGGGCAGCAGTCCCAGGAGCGATACCGGGGGCCCGCCCAGCCAGGTGTTCGCGCCGAGCCACCAGGACGCGGCGCCCCGGGGATCGATGTCCGCCAGGAGCAGCCGGTTGACTTCGAGGACGACCTCGTGCGGGGTGCCGCCGCCCGCGGGGAACTGGAACCGCGGATAGCGGTCGCCGTTCGGCGGGTCCGCCAGCCTGATCAGTTCGGACGGTGGCACACCACCGCAGCGGGCCGTCGCCTCGGCGGCGGACAGCGCCGGCTCCCGCAGCAGCGGATCGGGCCCGCGGCCGTCGCCGGCCCCCGCGGCGTGCGTGGCGGCGGGAGCGGGCCCGGCGGGTGCCGGCTCCGGGGCCGTCATCAGGCTGAGCAGTGCCAGCGCCTCCGTCACGGCCGCCGGCCCGGGCGGCGCGGCCATCAGCCGTGACCCGTCCACCAGGACGCGTACCGGATGCCCGAACGGCAGCGGCCGCAGTGCCAGCCGGATGCCCTGGAGCGCCCTGCGCACCGCCATGGTGTCGTCCGCCGGTGCTTCGGCGAGCGCGGTCAGCCGGGTGAGCAGCAGCGCGTGCTGCTCGTCGTCGAGTGCCGCGCGGATGGACTCCCAGTGCTCGCCGATCAGGGCGAGCAGCGGTTCCGCGGATGGTCCGCGGCCCTCCTCGTTCATGCTGTCCCTTCCGCTGTGTTCGTCGTGCCCGGACCCGGGTGCCCCTGATGGATGAAGGCGGCCCAGATCGCGGTCCGTTCCAGTCCCGGCCGTCCCATCTCCCGCAGGAGGTCGCCCTGGAGGGAGCCGGGGTTCTCGCGGTGGGGGTCGAGCATCCACAGCTGCGCGGCCCTCAGGGCGTCCACGGGGCTGAGCCCGTCGACGACGAGGTGGTGGTGGAACACCGCCATCAGCAGCGCCGAGCCGCTGTCCTGGGCCAGCCACCGCGATCCCACGACGTCCCGCGCTCCGGCGGCGGCGAAGGCCGTGGTCAGGGTGAGCGCCTCGTCGTGGTCGCCCTTGCTCAGATCCGTCTGGCATGCGCTCAGGACGACCAACGGCCCGTCGGGCTTGTCCTGTTGGTCCTTCCGGTCGAGCAGCCGGGTCACGGTCAGGGGCGCCGGTGTGCACTGGTCGTCGGCCGCGAGGGTCAGGGCCGAGACCGTGGGGCGGGTGTCCGCCGACCCGTGCGAGACCACGTGCAGCAGGGAGGTGCCGTCGGAGAGGAACCCCAGGACCGCGTCGGGCGTGCCGGGCGGCAGCTCCTCGCCGTAGAGCGTGCCGCACAGCAGGGCATGCGGATAGAAGGCGTCCCGCAGGGCGGTGACCTCCAGATCGGAGAAGCCCAGGTCCATCGTCGGGTCGGCGACCACCACGGGGGCGGCCGCCGGGTCCCGCGGGGCTCGTGCCGCCGTCCGCAGGAACTGGCCGCCGGACGCCGCGTAGCTGACGACCGCCACCTGGCAGAGCCGCTCGTGGGCGGCCTCGGCCGGGAGCCGCGCGGCGTGCCACGGCACGATCCCCAGGCGCCCGCAGGGCACCAGTACGACGCGGAGGGGCCGGTCCTCGTCGTCCCGCCCTTCGCGGTCCGCCGCCAGGCGCTCCTCGATACCGCCGAGGACCGGGCCGAGCGCCTGGAACGCCCAGTCGCACAGTTCCTCCAGGGCGTCCTCCCACGCCCGGGCTGCTGCGGCGTCGTACTGGTCGCGGTCCCGCGCCGCCGCGGCCTCCACGTAGCGTGCCAGCGGGCCGTCCTCGTCGTCGGTGAGCTGGGGCAGGGCGCCCGCACCAGCTCCCAGCCGGGGCCCCACCGCGATCACCAGGCCCGGCCCCTCCGCGTCGCCCGCCACCAGGTACAGGAGGACGTCCGCACCCGCGTCGGCGAGCCCGTCCGCGAGCTCGCTCAGCGTGGGCGTGCCCAGCAGGCCACCGTCCCGGCGGTAGCCGAGGGCGTCGAGGGCCTGGCGGCGCAGGGTGCTCGGCAGCAGTCCGGGAACCTCGCCCGCGTCGCCCGGACCGCTGCCGTCGCCCGCGGCGCCTCCTTCACCCCGCGCGCCGCCGGCGGCCGTCCGCCAGGCCTCGGCGAGGTCCCGGCGCCCTGCCGCTGCCAGGAGTTCGGGCACGGCCGAGGAGGCCGAGGCCGCCTGCAGGACCAGGGCCCGGCCCAGCTCCAGCGCGGACACGGCCTCGTGCAGCCTTCCGTACGAGACGGCCATCCGGGCCGCCCGTACCCCCCGGCTCGCTCCGGTACGGGCGGCCAGCAGGCCGTGCTCGGCGCCCGCCTGGAGGAGGACGTCGCCGGCCAGGGCCGTCAGTGCCTCCTTGGCGGCTTCGAGCACGACGCCGTCCGCGCCGGGCGCCGGGTCGGAGTCCTTCCCGAGCCGGCCCCGGAGGTGGTAGGCCTCGGCCAGGTGCCACAGTGCGTCGGCGGCGACCCGTGGTGCCCTGCCCTCCCGGACGCCGTCCCGGAGGCGTTCGAGTTCGCCGATCATGACATCGAGTACGGCAGGGTCGCGGTCGAGGCCGAAGCGCACGCCCAGGGAGAGCGTGGACGCGTAGAGGTCCTCCATCGAGGCGTCCGGGGGCGGCGGAACGTGATCGGGGAGCGAGGTCGCCGGCACCCCGGCGAGGGCGTCGCGGATCAGGCCGAGGTCCCCCGTCCAGGCGACGGGGAGCTCGTCCGCGAAGGGCAGTCCGCTCTTCTTGGCGCGGTCCATCGCCTGCTCGAAGTAGGGCAGGGCCCGCAGCAGACTCTCCCGGTCCCGGGTCACGGCCCCGAGCGAGCCGTGAGCCGCGCCGAGCGCACCGTCGACCACGAACCGGAGCGGATCGCCCTCGGGTACGGCCGCTCCCAGGGCCTCCGCCTCCGCCACGAGAGCGTGGAGCGCCCGGAGGTCCTCGGCCTCCCGCGCCTCCATCGCCCGGGAAGCGATCGACATCGCACGGCCCAGGGCGACGGGGTCACCCATGCCCTGGGGCAGCGAGCCCGAGACCGACTCCAGATGATCGATGACCGAGTCCAGGTGGGCGCGGCCGGCGGACATGTCCTGGCGGGTGCCGCCCACCGCCGGACTGATGCCGAGCAGGAGTGCCCTCAGGCCCTCCAGGGCGGAGGTCTGGTCCGGGCCCGGCAGCGGCAGGTCCTGTGCCGAACGCAGCTTGCCGAGCAGGTCGTTGAGCGCCTGCGGGTCACCGCTGCGCAGCACGGGGTCGAGCCCCTCGGTGGTCGCGTTCACGGCGTCCAGGGCGCGGACCATGTTCCGGAAGTCGTCGGGGGTGAGCGTCGGAGCCGGCTCGGGCTCCGGCTCCGGCTCCGGCTCGGGCTCCGGCTGCCGGGGCGGGCCGGGCGGCGTCGCCCTGCCGTGTGCCGGGCTTCCGCCGAATCCCCCGGCGCCCGCGAACGCCCGCTCCATCATCTGCCGTAACTGATCCGCGAACGGCGAACCGGCCGGCACCATGGCCGCCATCATGTCGGACAGCCCCTGCAGGGAAGGAGCCGAGAGGACGTCCTGGACCTGGCCCAGTTGACCCCGCACCTCGGCCGGCAGCGGGAGCTGTGACAGGTCGTCCATCAGCTCGCGCATCTCCGTCGCCATGGTGAGCATCCCGGCGGGGCCGGCCCGGGCGAGCCAGTCGAGGTAGCCGGAGAGGTCGGGCGCGGCCCCGTAGGGCCCCTCCTGGGGCTGGATCGGCGAGACGTGGCTGACCAGGAACAGCGCGGCCCATCGCCGGTCCTCCTCGGCCACCACCGCCCCCAGCGGGGTCTCGCGGTCCCGGGCTTCCCTCAGCAGAGCCTCGGCCCGGTCCCGGTCCGCGCCCGTACCACCCCCGTGCGCGTGCCGCACGGTCAGCGCACCCGCGAGCCACACGCTCACCGAGCCGCGCAGTTCCTCGTCGTGGTCCAGCAGCACGGCGAGCTGCTCCAGTTCGGCGACCGACGCGTCGCAGGCGCGGGGTGTCGGCGGACCGGCTGCCGCCTGCATGCCGGGGAGCAGCCGCTTCACCCGTTCCACGGCGTCCGACACCCAGGCCCGCAGGCCCTCGACGCCACCGCTCTCCTCCCGGCTCACCGGCATTCCGTCCCTCCGGGCCACGAACGGCCCTCACGCGCCCCAACAGCCATGGATTCCACCCACTATGCACATCCGTGGCGGGCGTCGCGGCGAGTTCCCCCGCTTCTCCCCGTCAACGACCCGGGTCCGACCTGGAGGCGCCCAGGTCCGCCCGCATCTCCCGCCGCATCTCCCGCAGCCGGGCCCACAGCGATTCGATGGCCGCGTGTGCGGCCGCCGGTGAGTCCCCCGGACGTCCGGAGCCTTCGTCCAGCCGCCGGAGCATGCCGTAGACGGCCCCGAGACCGTGACTGACGTCGGCCGCGTGTTCGAGCACCCGCTCCGGCAGTCGTATCTGCGCTTGCGCGTACACCTCCCGGTGGTGGTCGCGCGCACCGGCCAGGCGCTGCCGGGCGTGAGACGCCTCCGCGTCGCTCCCCAGTGCGTGCAACTGGTCGGTGAGTGCGGCCAGATACTGCCGGCCGGAGGTGTTGAGCGCCACGTAGCACGACCACAGCTCCTGGGCCGAGGCGCGCCGGTCCCACAGCTCTTCGGCCCGCTCCTGCTCGCGCTGCCGGCTGCGATCGGCCGCCCGCTGGGTCAGCAGCGCGGACATCAGTGTGCCGACGACACCCGCGATCGCGGTCAGCGGAGCGGTCAGCACACCGATGTCCACGCAGCCCCCCTCGTTCCCCGTACGACAAGCGAAGCAGCGGAGCGGGCGTCCGGTGAAGGGCCGGCCCGGAGTTCGACCGGTGTTTGCCCCGTCGGCGCCCACAAGGGCCGGGAGCGGGCGGCGTCGTGGTCGGCGCCGGGGCAGCGACCGGTCGATTTCCGGCCGGGAAGGGTGAGTTGACCACGATCGGGTTCGACGGGAGCACGATGCGGCGATGATGGGCCGCGGGAACGGCCGGACGGAAGCACCGAGGCGGACGGGGGCTTGGGGACATGGCGGTGGACGGGGAGAGCGGCGGGGTCCGGGCACTTCGAGCCTGGGCCGAGGAAGCGGCCGAACGGGCCGCCCGGCTGATGGGAGGGGGAGGCGAGGGCGCCCCCGTGTCCGGGGAGGAGTTCGAGGCGTCCGTCACCGAACTCTCGCGGCTGCGGCCCCTCCTGGACCACGACCCGGAGCTGCTCGGCAGGGTCACCCTGGTGCTCGGCGGCCTGCTCGCCACCCGCCACGCCACCGGACGCGGCACACCGGACGACCCGGAACGGGCCCGGCGTCTCCTCGAGGAGGTGCGGGACCGGACGACGGCCGCCGGGGAGTGCACCTCGGAGGACGCCAGGCGGTGGGCGGCGATGTTCCTGATGATGGTGTCGGGTCATGCGGAGCCGGGCCGTCCGGCGGGGGCGCCCCCGGATTTCTGGTCCGTCTTCGACCGGGCGATGGCGGCCGGGCCCGAGGGTGCCGCCGCAGAGGCGGGCCGGATGGCCGCGCTGGCCGCCGAGGCCGGGCAGCTGCCGCTGCCGCCGGAACTCCACGCCATGCTGGGGCAGGCGCAGGACGTACTGGCGTACATGGTGGAGACGGACCTCTCCGAACCCGAGAAGCTGCTGGCCATGCTGCCCCCCGGACTGCCGTTCGGCGATCAGCTGCGGACCCTGCTGGGCCTCGTGGCAACCATGCCCGACCCGGCGGATCCGGCCGCCCCGGCCGGATCGCGCGAGCCGTCGGCACCGGGGGCCGTCGGCCAGGAGCAGCAGCCGGAGCAGCAGCCGGAGCCGGAGCCGGAGCCGGAGTCGGAGCAGCAGCCGGAGCCGGAGGCCGACACGGCGGTCACCGGCGCCTGGTTGGCCTCCCTGCTCGGCCTGCAGGAGGCCCTGCAAACCGGCGACCCCGAGTCCCTCAGCCGGCTCCTGCACCGGCTGGGCGGGCAGCTCGACAGCCTGCCCACGGGGCACGGCCGGGCTTCCGAGATCGAGAACCTGATGCGCATGGTGCTCCAGACCGCCGGGCCGCTCGGGGGCAGCCGGGCGGACACCGGCGAGGCCCATGCCCAGCTCGCCTCGATCATGGAGCACTTCACGCAGTGGACGGCCGGGGATCCCGCAGGGGCCGAACTCACCGTCGCCGTCCGTGCACACGAACTGTTCACCAGAATGGCCGCCCAGGAGGAAACGCAGAACGAGGAGGAGTACCTGAGGCTGGTGGGCGAGGTGGAGGCCCTCGAACGGGAGACGCCCCCGGAGCACTCCTTCCGCTGGCTGGTGGAGCTCGTCCACAGCGCCACGCTCACCACGCTGGCCGAGCGCACCGGCGACGCCGGGATGCTCGTGCGCGGCCTGGCGCGGCAGCAGGCCGCCCTCGCGGGCGTGCCCGCGACGGAACACGGGTTCCCCCAGGAACAGCTGGTGGCGCTCCGTGAAGCGCTCCAGGCCGCGCGGTCCGTGCTGGGCGACACCCCCGGCCTCATGCCCGACGCCGCTCCGCCGGCCCCGGGCGCCGCGACGGGCACCCGTTACCTCGCCGCCCTGACGGCGACCCTCCGGCACTCCACCACCGGTGACCCCGCCGATCTGGACGCCGCCATCAGCGGACTGGAGCAGGTGCGCGACGACGTCCGGCTGGGCCGGGCGCCGCAGCTCGCCGCCCCCGCCCTGTGGCAGCTCGCGGAGAACTACCGCCGCCGCCGGCACCACACCCAGGACCCGGCGGACCGGGACGCCGCCACGGACGCGGCCCTGGAATCGCTGACGGCACTCGCCGGGCAGGTCATCCTGCAGGCCGGCTCCGACCACGCCCTGCTGGCCGCCCGGTCCGGCTCCGACCGCGGAGTGCGGGCCGCCATCTGGGCCGCCTCCCAGGGCCGCGTCGAGGATGCGGTCGCCGCGCTCGAACTGGGCCGCGCCCTGGTCCTGAAAGCGGCGTCCACCTCCCGGGCCGTGCCCGAACTGCTGGAGTCCCGCGGCCACCACGACCTCGCGGGCGAATGGCGGGCGGCGGAACGCCGGCGCGACGGAGCCGGACCCGGCACCGGAACCGGAACCGGTGGGGCGCCCGACACGCTCCTCTGGGAGCTGCCCAGCTCCCTGCGGCGCCGCGCCCTGGAGGCCCTGGGGCCGCGGGAACCGGGCGGCGCCCTCTTCCGCACCCCCACGGTCGACGAGCTCAAGGCCGGGGTGGCCGAGGGCAACGCGGACGCACTGGTCTACCTGCTCGCGGGCGAGGCCGGCACACCGGGCATGGCGGTGGTCGTGGGCCCGGACATCGGCACCGGAGTACGGGCACTGCCCCTCCTGTCCGAAGAGCAGAGCGGCCCCCTGGAGCACTACCTCGACGCCGCGGCAGCCCACCAGGAGCGACCCGGGGACCCGGCCGCCGCGCAGACCTGGGAAGGCGCCCTGTCCGATCTCTGCGACTGGGCGACGGAGGCGGTGATCCTCCCCGTGATCAGCGGCATCGCGGAACGGCTGGCCGAGAACGAGAACCGGCGCAAGGACCGCCCCGGCCCGCCCAGGATCGTGCTGGTGCCCTGCGGCCGCCTCGGCATCGTGCCCTGGCACGCGGCCCGCCTGCCCGCGGAGGCCCCCGGCGACTACGTCTGCCAGATCATGGTCATCAGCTACGCGGCCTCCGGCAGCCAGTTCCTGAACGCGGTCCGGCGCGGCCGGCGCGCCCCGGCCGACGCCCCCGTCCTGGTGTCGGACCCCACCATGAGCCTGCCGTACGCGGAGCTGGAGGTGGCGGCGCTGCAGCAGTCCCTCTACCCGCGGGCGCGCCTGTACGGGGAGTTCTACGAACCGCCCGCCGAGCCCGCGGCCACCGGCACTCCGGACGACCTCCTCGACGCACTCGCCGGTGCTCCGTCCCTGCTCCACGTGGCGTGCCACGGCTCGGCCGGCACCAACCCGATGACCTCCGCGCTGCGCCTGGCTCCCGACGGTGACCGGGAGGAGGAGGGCAGGCCCACCGACCTGCTGACCGTCTCCCGGCTCCTCGACCGCCAGACGGACGGACAGGACTCCCCGGACGGGCCGCTGGTCGTGCTCAGTGCCTGCGAGACGGACCTGAGCAGGCGCGACCACGACGAGGCGCTCACCCTGACGACCGCCTTCGTGGCGAGCGGCGCACGGGACGTGGTGGGCTCCCGGTGGGCAGCCCAGGACTCGGGCGCGGCGCTGATGATGGCCGTGTTCCACCACTACCTGACCGTCGGGGGAATGAGCCCGGTCGACGCGCTCCACGCCGCTCAGACGTGGATGCTCGACCCGGAGCGCCGGAACCCGGGATCGCTCGGCGACAGCCTGCTCGAAGAGCTGACCCGCGGCCCGGACCTGCACCGCCCGGCGATCTGGGCCGCCTTCAGCCACCAGGGCCATCCGGGGCCGTCCGCCACGGGGTGACGGTGACGGCGACGGTGACGGTGCGCAGGTCGACGGCGCGGCTCCCGTCGCCGTGGCGGAAGGCGCGGGCGACCACGTGGCCGGTCCGGGACGGCCGCTTCGAGCGGGCATGCGAATTCTCGGCGAACTGAGTATCGGACACCAGATCGCGCGGGTACGCTCCCGGCGGTGCGGGGGAGCAGCGCCGAGGGGGGAGCGTGTCGGTGGGCGGGGAGTTACGGGTCGTCGAGGAACCGCGCCTGGCCGTCGGGCGGCCGGTGTCCTCACGGTGGCCCAGACGCAGACTCGGGGCCGTCCTGGCACCCGCTCTGGCGGTCGTGCTGATCGGTGGCGCGCTGCTGGCCGAGTCGGGGAACGCGGCCCTGCCGGCCGAGCGCATCGTCACCCTGGAGGGCCGGATGGCCTCCAAGCGGGACTACTTCGAGGACCCCGAAGTCCAGCGCATCCTCCTGCGGCACCACATACGGCTGCACATCACCAGCGCCGGATCGCGGGAAGTCGCCGTCCGCGACCTGTCCGGGTACGACTTCGTCTTCCCCTCCGGCCAGCCCGCGGGCGACCTGATCACGACCCGGCTCGCCGCGGAGAACAAGTACGCCAAGGTGCACCGCCCCTTCGTCAGCCCGATCGTGCTCGCCACCTACCGGGAGTACGCCGAGACGCTGCGCGAAGCCGGGATCGCCACCCCACAGCCCGGTTCCTCCGCCGACGGCGCCCCGGGCCGGCCGCTCTACTACGTGCTGGACATGGGCATGTTCCTCTCCGGCATCAACGAGGGGAAGCGCTGGAACGGCCTGGGCATCCAACGGCACGGAATCTCGAACGACAACCGGATCGTGGTCCAGTCGCCGGACGTCTGCGAGTCCAACTCGGCCGGCACCTACCTGGCGCTGGTTTCGTACACCCGGCGTGGCAACGGCAGCGAGGTCCCCTCGACCGACCAGGAGGCAGACGCCCGCGCCGACGCCATCGCACCCCTCATGGAGCACGGGCTGCCGGCCTCCGACGTGTTCCGTACGTACATCTCCCCGGAGGGCAAGGGGATCGCCCCGCTCGTCGTGGCGTACGAGCACCAGTACCTCACCTACCAGGCGCAGGTCCTGGCCGAGTCCAAGCGGCTGGACACCCAACGGGTGCTGCTCTACCCCTCCACCCAGTTCGTCACCCAGCCGGAGTTCATCGCGCTGAACCGGGACGGCGACCGGCTCGGTGAACTGCTCACCCACGACCCCGGGTTGCGGCGCCGCGCGATGGAGCTGGGCTTCCGGATCCTCGACCCGGCCGGCAAGGTGGCGGGCGACCAGCTCACCCGGTTCCTGGAGGACCGCCGCATCCCCGTGCCCTCGGTGGCCGGCAACGACACCCGCTCGCCCATGCCCCGCATCCGCTACCTGGAGCGGATGATCTCCCGCATCGGCGGCTGCCCGGCCGCCGACGTGTCGGGCGGGCCACCCGGATGAGCGGGCGCAGTCGGACGACCGGACTGCTCGCGCTGTGCCTGGGCCTGCTCTGGCTGTTCGCCGGCACGGCATGCACGCCGTCCGGCGACCGGCCGGTCACCTTGCGGGTGCTGGCCGATGCCGAACTCCAAGACATGAAGCCCCTGTTGGACGAGCTCAGGCGCGACACCGGGATCACGCTGGAGATGGACCACCGGGGCACGGACGACGTGGTCCGGGCGCTCACCGGCACCCGCCACGGGCACGACCTCGCCTGGCTCGCCTCCGACCGCCCCCTCCAGCTGAGGCTGAAGGCCGCCGGACCCCGCACCGAGAACCCGCTCGCCACCAGCATCATGCGGTCCCCGGTGGCGATCGGCCTCAAGCGGGCCGCCGCGGACCGGCTGCGGCAGCGCGCACCCGACGGCCGGATCTCCTGGGCCGACGTGGCCGACGCCGCCGCCGACGGCTCCTTGACCTTCGGTATGGCCGACCCCAGGCACACCGACAGCGGCCTGGCCGCGCTCGTCGGCGTCGCGACGGCCGCCGCGGGGACGGGCTCCGCCCTGCGGCCCGAAGACGTCTCCTGCGAACGGCTCCGGGGGTTCTTCACCGGGCACCTCCTCACCGAGGACTCGCCGCCCGCCCTCGCTGACGGGTTCGTACGACGCCAGGGCGAGCTGGACGCACTCGTCACCTACGAGTCCGAGCTCCTCGCGCTCAACGCCGGCGGGCGGCTGCGCGAGCCGCTGCAGATCGTCCACCCCGAGGACGGCATGGTGCTCGCCGACTACCCCCTGCTGCTCCTCGACCCGGCGAAGAGAGTCGCTTACGACCGGCTCGTGGCCTGGCTGAAGAGCGGACCGGTCCAGAAGAAGATCATGGAACGCACGCTGCGCCGGCCCGTCGACCCCGCCGTCCCCCGGATCGAATCCCTCCGCCCGCCCATAGGCAACGCCCTGTACTTCCCCGACCGGCAGGAGGTGCTCGACCGGCTGCTCGCCGACTACGGAAAGGCCGAGGGCGCGCCGCCCGCGCGGGTGTTCTTCGTCCTCGACTTCTCCATGTCCATGGCGGGCGAGCGCATCGCCGCGCTCCGCGCCACGTTCGCCGGGCTCAGCGGCGCGGACGACTCCCGGTCGGGCAAGTTCCTCCGGTTCCACCGCGGCGAGTCGTTCACGGTGATCCGCTTCGCCGGCCGGGTGCTGGACGAACGCACCATCACCTACCGCACGCAGGCCGATCTGGACCTGCTGCGGCAGGCCGTCGCCGCCGACGACTTCGGAGAGGACACCGCGGTGTGGTCCGCACTCGACCACGCCTACGGCCGAGCGGCCGAACTCGTACGGGATTCCCCCCGGCAGGGCGCCTCGGTCGTCCTCATGACGGACGGCGAGAACAACGCCGGGACCGGGCTCGACGCCTTCCTCGACCGGTACCGGGCGCTGCCCGAGGCGGCCCGGGCCGTCCACACGTACACCGTTCGCTACGGCGACGCCGACCCCCGGGAACTCGACCGCGCGGCGCGGGCCACCGGCGGACGGATGGCCGACGCCACCGCCCAGTCACTGCTGAACGCCTTCAAGGAGACCCGTGGCTGTACTGAGTGAGGAGTGGTGGGGCGTCTGGTGGCCCTGGATGCTCCTGTGGCTGCTGACGGCGGGCGCGGCGCTCACGCTCGTGGTGCTCGCCCTGTCCTGGCTCACCGGAGGCGGCCGCTCCGCCGGGCAGAACCTCACCTACAGCATCTGCTTCTACCTGCACGAGAAGTCCGTCATGGACCACTACCAGATGCGCGGCTACGCGGCCGCGCTGCGCCGGGAGGTCGAGCAGCGGACCAGCGACAGCAAGGACGGGACGATCCGGACCAAGGTCTTCGGGGTCGGCGCGGACGCGGGCCGGCGGGAGAACCGCGAGGTCGTCAGCAGGTACCTGGAAGTCGCCGAGCCCATATCGGTGATCGGCCTGGTCATGGACGTGCTGGAGGAGAAGGACGTGATCGTCCACGTCGATCTCGTCAACCAGACGGTCCTGCGCAACAAGGCCCTGGCGAAGGCCCTCGCCGCCGCCCCCGAGACCCGGCCGGCCCGTCCCGGCCCGGCACGCCGGGACATACGGCTGCGGGACATCGAGGACTTCGTGCTCATCCGGGGCCGGTTCCGCAAGATCGACGACACCCCGGAGGGCACGGTCTTCCTCGCCCCGTACGGAGACCCCGAAGACCCCGCCCGCGGGCCGCGGGTACGGGTCACCTGTGCCACGGAGGGGCTGCGCAACGAGGTGCCGAAGGGCCCCTTCTCCGCGCGCTGCCTGGGCAAGGTCCAGGACTGGAACGCGGAGGAGGCGGTGCTGGAGGTACAGGCCATGGCGATCTTCCGCTGACAAGCAGCCCCCGCTCCTGCTCCGGCGCCTCCGTGTACAGGCCGACCACGGCGGCCGGCCGCGGCACGCAGGACGGCGTTGTCGAGCGTCTGAGGCAGACATGGGCGGAGGGTCCGCCCGGCGAGGAGCTCGGCTCGGTCCGACGCCTGTTCCTCCGGGGGTCATCCGACTGACGGTGAATTAGCTCGATGGGGTGCAATGGTCCGCCTGATGTCCGCTGGCGCCCTCGTGTGACTGCTGGGACCGGATACTGATCAACGGCCCGGGCCGTGATTCCCGGCCGCGATCCCCTCCTTCGGACTGAGAGGCGTTCCGCCATGCCCACTTTCGAGGCCACCGACCGCATCGGACTCGTGTTCTCGGTCTTCGACGTCGACGGCAACGGCGTCATCGAGTCGGCGGACTTCGACCTGATGAGCAGCCGGGTCGCGGCCGCACTGCCGCACGCCGGTGCCGACGCGAAGGACCGCCTCACGGCCGCGCTCGGCCGTTACTGGGAGACCCTGGTGCGTGAGCTGGACGCGGACGGCGACGGCCGCATCAGTCCCGAGGAGTTCACGGCCGTGGTGCTCGACCCGAAGCGGTTCGACGCCGTGGTGGACGAGTTCGCCGAGGCTCTGGCCGGGCTCGGCGACCCGGATGGCGACCGGATGGTCACCCGCCCCGACTTCGTCGCCCTGATGACCGCGATCGGCTTCGAACTCCCCAACATCCAGGCACTGTTCGACGCTCTCGGCCCGGTCGACGGCGACCGTGTCGAGGTGGCGGTCTGGGCCGAGGCGATCCGCGACTACTACCGGCCCGAGAGGGCCGACATCGCCGGAGACCGGCTGGTCTCAGGCGTGGCACGTTGACCGTGCTCGGCCACCAGACCGGTGCCGGCGGCCCCGGCGCCGGTGCCCCGGCCGTGCCCGTGATCGGGCTCGCGACCGGCCGGGGTACCGGCCCGGAGCTCGCCCTCGTCTTCGAGCAGGTGCTGGCCGCGCTCACCGCCGACCTCCCGACCGGGGTGCGGATCATACGGCCCGACCGTCTCTACCACTCGTACGTCTCGCTGCGTACCGAGGGCGATCCAGCCCGCGTCCAGTGGCTGACCGCGCAGGACGCGGACCACTACGAGGACTTCTGCAGGAACCTCGCCGCCCGGGGTGCCACCGCGCTCTTCCGTACCGCCATCAACGCCCAGTCGCTCTACCTGGTGCGCCAACGTCTGCGCGCCGTCAAGGTGGACCTGCTCCGGGCCGACGGAACCTCCGTGTTGCTGGTGCGTGACCAAGCCCAGGGCTTCTACACGGGCGAGAACCAGCACGCCCCGGGCCGGCTGACCCGCACCCTCACGTTCAGCCGGGACATCACCGAGGCGGTCATCGAGTACGCGGTGCGGCGGGCCCGGCGGGAGTGGCCGGACGGGCGGATCGACCGTGTCGTCATGGCCTACAAGTTCCATCTGCTGGACGGTGCGTTCGACCATTGGGTGGCAGATGTCGCGGACCGGCTCGGCCTGCGCATCGAGGTCTTCCAGCCCGACACGGTCAACCGGAACCTGATCGCCCACGGCCTGCCCGAGCGCACCCTGGTCATCGCCGGCAACGAGTGGGCCGACATCATGCACGTCGTCCTGCTGGACCGCTTCGGCGCCGAACGGCAGGAGAACCGCTGCACCGAGAACGTCTACCTCGGTCTCGGCGACGCAGGACCCGTCGAGTACCAGACCGTGCACGGCTCTGCCGACGACCTGGCGGGCCGTGATCTGGTCAACCCGGTGGCCACGATCCGTGCGGCCGCGCTGGTCGCCGAGCGGCACGCGGGCGTCCCGGGCGCCGTCGGAGCAGTCGAGGCAGCGCTCACGGAGCTGGAGCGCCAAGGGGTGGGGACCCCGGACCTCGGCGGTGAGCACTCCACCGCCGCCGTGGCCGACGCGCTGGTCGACCTGCTGACCACGGCCCGGGCGGCCGGCCTGGCTCACGCCGCATTGGACCACAGCTCGTGAGCGGCGCCACGGCCTCGGGTCCGGACACGGACGACGGGACCGCCACCGCGCTGGTGGTGGTGGACCTGCAGAACGACTTCTGTACCGGCCCGGTCGCCACCGCCCGCTTCGCGGGGGATCCCACCGACCTGGACCGCGTGACCGAGGGCAGCCTGCGGGCGGTGGCCGAGGCGCGGAGCCGGGGCGTGGAGGTGCTGTTCGTCCGCTTCTTCGGTGACCCCGCACACCAAGGGCCCGCCTGGCGCTCGCGCGATCAGCGCCGGGGCAGGCCGCCCAAGTGTCTGGAGGGGAGCTGGGGAGCGGAGTTCCACCGGGTCTTCCCGGCCCCGGGCGAGCGGGTCTTCACCAAGCGGGCTTGCTTCGACGCCTTCCTCGCCGAAGGCTTCGAGCAGCACCTGCGGGCCCGGGGCATCGGTCACCTCGTCCTGGCGGGCCTGTTCGCCGACGTGTGCGTGGATTCCACGGCCCGCACGGCCTTCCAGAAGGGTCACCACATCACCGTCCTCTCGGACTGCACCACCTCGCTCCACCTGCCCTACGACGAGGTGCTGGGCTTCGCCCGCACCGTGTACGGTGCCCGGACCCTGTCCCGGGAGGATCCCGCGGCCTGGGCGGCGCCCGAACAGCGGCGGGAGGAGCCGCCGTGCCCGGCGTCCGGAGGCTGACGGCCCTGTCCGAAGCCCCGTCAGGGGGTGCTCACGCGGACAGCGGTGCCCCCGGCGGGGTGAGCGTCGGTGTGGGCCGCACCGCACTCCTCGTCGCGGCCGCCCGCGCCATCGAGACCCATCGACCGGACGCCCTGGCGCGCGACCCGCTGGCCGGGCACTTCGTCCGCGCCGCCCCCGTCTCGGCGGGCTGGCCGGCCCACCCCGACCAGGTCCCCGATGGCGCGGCCGACCCCCTCTGGGGCCGACTGGGCCGCTACTTCGGCCTGCGGACACGGGTTCTGGACGACCATCTGCTCCGGTCCGCACGGGCGGGTGCGCGTCAGGTGGTGTTGATGGGCGCGGGCCTGGACACGCGGGCCTTCAGGCTCGACTGGCCGACCGACTGCACAGTCCACGAGATCGACACCGAGCAGGTGTTGGCGTTCAAACACGAGGTCCTGGAGCACACCGGCGCACGGCCCACGGCGGCGCGCCGGACGATCCCGGCCGACCTGCGCGGGGACTGGACCGGAGCCCTCATCCGCGCGGGCTTCGACCCGACGGCACCGACCGCCTGGCTCGCCGAGGGCCTACTGCTCTATCTGCCGGCCGATGCCGAGCGGCGGCTCGTCGCCGGCGTGCACGCACTGAGCGCCCCCGGCAGCACACTGGCGTACGAGCTGAAGGAAGTCGTCGCCGAATCCGCGGCGGTCCGGAGCGCCCCGGTCTATCTCGCTGCCCGGCAGCGGCTCGGCATCGACCTGCCGGCGCTGTTCGCCGCCGGCCGCCGGCCGGACTCGGCCGCCGAACTCACGACCCGGGGCTGGACGGTCACGGTATGCAGCCCGTACGAATTCACCACGTTGCACGGCCGCGGTCCGTTGTCCGAGCCGAACGACGTGCTCGCCGCCAACCGGTGGGTCTTCGCCGCGAGAACCCGCCCCACTCCACTCCCGGGCGGTCGTGAGGTCGGCTGACCCGCCCGAGCGGACCCGGGCCGCCACGCGAGCGGACAGCGGCGAGATCCGGGTCCGTTGGACCTCTCGGGCGCCCGGGGCGTAATGGCGGATGCTCCGATGCCGGCCCGGAACCATCGGGAGACCGCTGGTGGGAGAGGCGCGTACCAGGCTCTCCAGGGCAAGGAGGCGTACGGGCCGCAGGGTTGGGGCGCCGTGATCCAGTGAGCCCAGAGCGGAACACCTTCCCCGCCCGCCGCTTCCCCGTGTACCCATGACCTGGGTGGGGTGACCTCGTGCGGGTGCTCGGCCTGAGCGACTTCGTTCAACTCGCAGAAGGGAAAGGAAATGGACGAAACGCAGACGCGGGGATCTGGTGGGTGCATCAATGCTTTCTTAGGGTCGTCCGCGCGATATGTCGTTCCGCGGTTCGCGGAGCGGACCTCGCAGGGAATTCGCGAATACGACCCCTACGCGAAATTGTTCGAGGAGCGGATAATTTTTCTCGGCTCCGAGATCGACGATGTGTCGGCGAACGACATCATGGCTCAGCTCATCTGCCTCGAGTCCATGGACCCGGACCGCGACATCTCCGTCTACATCAACTCGCCCGGTGGTTCGTTCACCGCTCTGACCGCGATCTACGACACCATGCAGTACGTGAAGCCGGACATCCAGACGGTCTGCATGGGGCAGGCCGCGTCCGCTGCGGCCGTGCTGCTCGCCGCCGGTACGCCGGGCAAGCGCATGGCGCTGCCGCACTCACGGGTCCTGATCCATCAGCCTTCCGGCGGCACCGGCCGGGGGCAGCTGTCCGACCTGGAGATCGTCGCCAACGAGATCATCCGGATGCGCTCGCAGCTGGAGGGGATGCTCGCCCGGCACTCCCACAAGAACGAGGAGGAGATCAGCGGGGACATCGAGCGGGACAGGATCCTCACCGCCGAAGAGGCGCTGTCCTACGGTCTGATCGACCAGATCCTCGGCACGCGTGACGCGGCTATGTCCGGGGGCTAAGGGCTGTCCCGTAACGGTGTTCATGGGTGGGACGATCGCCCCGTGGCTGTTGTGATCACTGCGTCTGAGCTGTCCTGGATACGTCCGTTCAGCGGCCTCACCCTTCGACAGTTCAGCAAGCTGGTCACTGCTCTGCGCCGTCGAAGTGCACATGCAGCACGCTCGGGACGTCCTTGGGCGCTCTGCTTCGAGGGCCGTGTACTGCTGGTCGTTGCGTACTGGCGGACCAACCTGACGATGCGACAGCTCGGTCTGTTGTTCGGCGTTTCGAAGTCCACGGTCGACCGAGTAGTTGATGACCTGGGGCCGCGCCTGGCATTGAAACAGCGGCAACGCTTCCGCAAGGGCACTGTGCTCATTGTGGATGGCACGCTCATCCCCACTCGCGATCACACCCTCGCCCAGCGATCCAAGAACTACCGCTACTCCACCAACCATCAGGTCGTCATCGACGCGGACACCCGCCGGGTGGTCGTTGTCGGCCGGCCGCTGCCCGGAAACCGCAACGACTGCAAGGCCTGGGAGGAGTCCGGTGCCAAGGCCTCCGTCGGTGACGTGGTCACGATTGCCGACGGCGGTTACCCGGGGACTGGCCTCGTGATCCCCCACCGCCGTGAGCGCGGCCAGGCCGAACTCACGCCCTGGAAGGAAGAGCACAACAGGTCTCACAAACAGGTCCGCGCCCGAGTCGAGCACGTCTTCGCACGTATGAAAACGTGGAAGATCCTCCGTGACTGCCGCCTCAGAGGCGACGGCGTCCACCACGCCGTGCTGGGCATCGCCCAGCTGCAGAATCTTGCTTTGACCCAGTGACCGAGAGGGTCAACCCAGCTCAGCCACGTCAGAGCCAGCCGGCTTTGGGGGCCTCTGGTGACCGCACTCCAGCCGGGTCCCGTTGGCGTCCGTCACTGTGTACTCCAGGACGATCTTGGTCGGGTCTCCGTCCTCATAGGGCCACACCGTGATGCCTCCCTCCCAGACGAGGGTGGAGAACCAGACATCGATCCCCTCGGCTTCAGGCGCGACTGTGAAGACCTCGCCGGGTTTCAGGTAGAAGTCCTCACCGTACGGCTCGATGAAGAGACAGAGATCGCCCTCGCCTGCGTTCTCCACAGGCAGCCTGCTGCGTCCCACTCGTCCCCCCAAGACCGCCACTCCGATGCGCCGCTCCACACTATCCGCCTACACCCGTCCCGCCGGGCTCAACCAGCCCTGTCCCTCCAAGTCCGTTGCGGGACAGCCCTTAGCTTGGCGTCATCCGGGGTGGAGGGAACCGTGCGCCCCAGAGCTGAGGCCGCCGCCAGGTAGCCCCGGCGCGTGCGCTGATCCAGGAGTACCTCGATGATGCGCACCATGTTCAGGTCCAACACCTGACATCTGGGCATCCGTGCAGGTCAGGGCCCTTCTGGTCACACTGAGGTCAGCAAACGCTCAGCCTGGCGCGGAAGTGTGTCCCGCGGCGGCGTCCGGAGTCCGTGCTGGTCGAGAAGGGCCATGAGCTTCCGCTTGCGATTCCGGTCGGCGCGCAGGCGGACAGGTAGGCAGCGAACCCGGCTTCGGTACCCAGCGTGCGATGACAAGCGCGGGCGCTGAGCAGGAGGTCTGCGAAGAGTTCGTGCGTACCGTCACCGGTCTGTTCCCCAGCGGTCCGAGCCGGAGGAGCCGGGGGATGGCTGTCAACACGTGCCGCGTCCCGCCCTAGCCGGGGAAGGTCGGCCGGGGCGGCGGCCACCGTCATGCTGCCGTGGCCGAGAGGGGCATGGGGTGGGTGCCCGTGGCCGCTGTCCGTCCGTGTGCGGGTCGTTGGGCCGCCTGTTAGCGTCGATTGTGTGCGTTCCACTCATATCGCCACGGCGTAGCCCTGCGGGGTAGCCGTTGATCGGCAGAGGAACGGGATCGCATGGCACTGCGCAGCCTCCGTACCGGGGCGGCGGCTGCCGCGGCCGCTCTGGGTCTCCTGACAGTGATGGCCCCGAGTGCGGCGGGCGCGGCACCGATCCGCGCCGGTACCACCCACATCGCCGGGCCCGGCGAGGCCCCCGCGTCACGCTTCGTCCCGGGTCCCTGTCCCAAGACGATGCCCGAGCGGATCGAGGCGCTGGACACGGCCCGGTGCGGGTTCCTGGAGGTTCCGGAGAACCGTGCCCGTCCCGGTGGCCGGACGATACGGCTGGCCGTGGCGGTCATCCCGGCCGCCTCCGCGAAGCCCGCCCAGGACCCCGTGGTGTTCATGGCGGGCGGCCCCGGTGGCGAGGTCTTCGACGACATCCCGTTCCTGGTCTCCTCCGGCCTGAACCGGGACCGTGAACTGATCGTCATGGGCCAGCGCGGCAATCTCTACGACAAGCCCAACCTCGCCTGCCCGGAGCTGGACCGCTTCAATGCCACGTCCGTGGGGCTTCCTTCCTACGCACCGCAGACGCAGCGGCTCATGCTCGACGCGGTGAAGCAGTGCCGGGACCGCCTGGCGGCCGACGGAACCGATCTGAGTGCCTACAACAGCACCCAGAACGCCGCCGACTTCGCCGACCTGCGCACGGCGCTCGGGATCACGCAGTGGAACGTCTACGGCCACTCCTACGGCAGCAACCTGGCCCTGACCTACCTGCGCCTGCACCCCCAGGGGATCCGCGCGGTGGCGCTCGACTCCGTCGCCCCTGCGCAGTACGTCTCCCTGCCGTTCGGCTGGGCCAGTGCCCGGGAGGGCCTCGAGAACCTCTACAAGGCCTGTGCGGCGGAGCCGGCTTGCAAGAGCCGCTACCCGGACATCGAGCGCACCCTGAACGAGCAGGTGCGCAAGCTGGAGGCCCAGCCGCTGACACTGAGCGTCCGGCCGCCGCAGGGCGGAGACCCGGTGAAGGTCGTCCTCGACGGCGGCGCGCTGCTGAACCTGCTGGTCGCCAAGGCGATTCCGTTCAAGGACGTCCCGGCGGCGATCGATGAACTCGGCCGCGGCAACCCGGAGCGCTTCGCCCGGGCCCGCGCCGCCGGTTCGGCCCCGGTCGTCGGCCAGAGCGCCCACGGTCTGACGCATTCGGTGGTGTGTGCCGAGTGGGTGCCGGACCACTCGGCATCCGACGTTCTGAAGGCGGGCCGCGAGGCGTTCCCCGCCTGGCCGGACGAGGTCCTGTCCCAGGCACCCCAACTGGCCTTCCAGGAGCAGGTGTGCCGTGTCTGGAACGTCCCGGACCGCACCGCCCAGATGCGGGTGGCGCCCGTCAGCGCGGTGCCGACGCTCTTCGTCAACGGGACGGGTGACATGAAGACCGGGCCGAGCTGGGCGCAGAAGACGGCCCGTCAGCTGCCCGGCTCGACCAGCGTGCAGGTCCCCGGCATCGGGCACTGGGTGGTCCCGCAGTCGCCCTGCGCCCAGAAGGTGCTGGCGTCCTTCCTCGCCCGCCCGACCGCGCCCGACACCGGCTGCGTGGCGGACCAGAGGTGGGAGCCGTTCACGATCACCCCGAAGTGATCCGGAGGACAGATGTCACGCCCACGTGTAAGACGCTTGCGCTCCAGGTCGGCCGCAGCGGCGACCGGAATCCTCGTGACCGGCCTGCTCGCGGTGCCGGCGAGCGCACAGGGGGAGACGCCCGGAGGTGCGAGCGGCACGGCCGCCCGCACCGTGGGCGACGCCCGATACGAGCCGGGCCCCTGCCCGAGGACGCCGGAACCGGTCGAGGAGCTGAAAGGGGCCCGGTGCGGCACGCTCACCGTGCCCGAGAACCGCGCCAAGGCGGACAGCCGGAAGATCACCCTGGGTGTCGCGATCGTGCCGGCGGTCTCGAGCGAGCCGAAGCCCGACCCGATCGTGGTACTCGTCGGCGGGCCCGGCAACGACGCAGTAAGCCAGGCAAAGATGATCATCGACGGCGGCCTGAACAGTGACCGGGACGTGATCCTCATGTCCCAGCGAGGGACCTACTCGGCCGACCCGGAGCTCACCTGCCGCAACATCGACGAGTTCGAAGCACGTGCCGTGGGCCTCGTCTACAACGCGCCGTCCACCGAGCGCGAGCACCTCGGGGCGATACAGGCCTGCCACGACCAACTCGCCGGCCGCGGCGTCGACCTGGGCGCGTACAACGACGTGCAGAGCGCAGCCGACTACGCCGACCTCCGCCGCGCACTGAACATCCCGCAATGGAACGTGCACGGCATCTCCTACGGAACCCACCTCGCGCTCGGCTACATGCGCGACCACCCGGAGGGAATCCGCTCGGTCGCCCTCGACGGCGTCCTGCCACCGTCCAAGCCGGCATTCGCGCAGGCATGGAGCAGCGCCAAGCAAGGCATCGACAGCATGTTCAAGGCCTGCGCGGAGCAGCCGGAGTGCAACCGCCGCTATCCGAACCTGCCCGCCACCTTCGAGAGAATGATCCATCAGCTCACGGCCAAACCGATCACCACCACCGTCACGACCCCCGGCAGCCCCGAGCCGGTGAAGGTCGTTCTGGACGGCGGAGCCCTGATGAACTGGATGGCCACCGCCACCCACGTGGCCCCCGGCGTGCCCCGCTCCCTCGACGAACTGGCCCACGGCAATCCGCGGCGGATCGCTGAACAGTGGGCGGCCAGCAGGGTCACCCCGGAGCTCGACGGCCGGATCTCCCACGGCCTGGAGTACGGCGTGTTCTGCAGCTCGATGGTGCCGTACGACACCGAGGCGGAATCCATGCGGGCCGCCCTGGCGGCCTACCCCACGTTCCCCCGCTCGGTACTGGAACAGCCCCCCCAATTCACCTTCGTCCGCCCGGACTGCGTCGGCTGGGACATTCCCGCGGTCCCGCCGTCGGCCCGGGACGTCACCCGCAGTGACATCCCCACCCTCGTCCTGTCCGGCGGATTCGACTCCCAGACCGGCGCCGAGAGCGGCACGTACGTGGCCCGCACCCTGCCCCGGGCCACCGTCGTCACCATCCCGTACAACCCCCACGTCGTCCTCGCCACGTCGAAGTGCGCCCAGTCCATCGCCGTCTCCTTCTTCAACACCCCCACGGCCCCGAACACCGACTGCCTCAAGGACATAGAGCCCCCGAAGTTCGAGATCGCCCCCTGAGCGGCGGGGCAGGTCACTTTGAGCCCGTCTCGCCCAAGCCGTGGCGGAATCCGATGCGCCCGGCGAACCGGTGCGGGCCGTGTTACACCGCAAGGCCGAAGAACTCGGCACTCAACTGGGCCGGCAGAACAGAACGGGCGCGTTCGACGTACTGGAGCGGTACGCCTTTGAGCCGCACCACGAGGGCGAGGCCATCCTTCTGGCCAACTGCCCCTTCCACGCGCTGCCCCGGGAGCACATCCAGACGGTGTAAGGATTTCCGCGTCACCCCATCTCGACAGGAGCACGTACCAGCGACCCGTACTCGGTCCAGGAGCCGTCGTAGTTCTTGACGTCGGGGTAGCCGAGCAGTTCGTGGAGCGCGAACCAGGTGTGCGAGGAGCGCTCACCGATGCGGCAGTAGGCTATGACCTCACGGTCGGGGGTGATGCCCTTCCCCGTGTAGAGCGCCTTCAGTTCGTCGGCCGACTTGAACGTCCCGTCGTCGTTGGCCGCCTGCGCCCAGGGGATGTTGGCCGCTCCGGGGATGTGGCCGGGCACCTGGGCCTGTTCCTGCGGCAGGTGGGGCGGCGCCAGCTTCTCGCCCCGGTACTCCTCAGGGGACCGGACGTCGACCATGCGAACGGCGGACCCCACGCTCTCGAGCACTTCGTCGCGCAGCGCGCGGAACTGCGGGTTCTCCTGGCCCGTCACCGTGAAGTCCGTGTGCTCGTACTGCCTGACCTCTTGAGTCGTCTCCCGGCTTTCCAACTCCCACTTCTTGCGGCCGCCGTCGAGCAACTTCACCTTGCGGAAGCCGCGCAGCCGCAGGATCCAGTAGGCGTACGCGGCAAACCAGTTGTTGTTGCCTCCGTACAGGATCACGGTGGTGTCATACGCGACGCCGGCCTCGGCGAGCAGCTTTCCGAGCGCCTCATGGTCGAGGTAGTCCCGCCCCACGGCCGTGTGCAGGTCCTTGGTCCAGTTCCAGCCCACGGAGCCTGGGATGTGGCCCTGTTCGTATGCCGTGGTGTCCTCGTCCACGTCGATGACGCGCACCGTCCCGTCGTCGAGGTGGGCGGCCAGCCACTGGGTGTCCACCAGCGTCTCCGGATGTGCGTATCCGTTGGTGCCCATGATTCTCTCCTATGGTCCGCTGTCACACGTGTGTCATCAGGTCCCGCACGCCGCCCCGGATCACCGCCCTCACGGGGATGCCCGCCCCGTCGAGGAGACTCGCCGCGATGGTCGCCCGGCGTCCGCTCTCGCACACCGTCCAGGTCTCCCGGTCACGGGGCAGCTCACCGAGCCGCCGGGGCAGCTCGGCCAGGGGCACGGCGAGCGTGCCCGGGATTCCGCCCTCCGGGCGCTCCGGCCGCACGTCGAGCACCTGCTTTCCGGCCGTGCGCCCGGCCAGCTCGGACGCGTCGGCAGTGGGGAAGCTGCGCAGGGGCCGCCCGGCGGCGGCCCAGGCATCGGTGCCGCCCGCCAGGTACCCGGCGGCGTTCTCGTATCCGATCCGCAACAGCTGGAGCATCGCCTCGTGGGCCGCGTCCTCGGCCGGCTCCGGCAGCACCAGCACCAGTCGGGTGCCGAACGGCACGAACTCGCCGACCAGGCTCGCGAAGCGGTCGTCCAGCTCGTCGCAGACCGAGCCGGGCAGATGGGCCGCGGCGAACGTTCTGCGGTCGTGTCCGTCGACGATCTGTGCACCGCCCCCGGCCAGTCCCTCCACCATGGCCGGTGTGAGCGGCCGGAGCGTGGGCGGACCGCCGAGCACGCTCGGCCCGGATCGGTTGATCGGCGCCATGTAGCGGTAGTAGGCGGGGTACGGAGCCAGGCCCGACAGCCGCCTGCTGACGAACTCCTCCTCGTCCTGGGTGACCAGCGTGGGATTGGTACGCCGCTCGGCGCCCACGGTGGTGGTCCTGTCCGCCGATACCGGGCCGGCCGCACAGGAACTGCCCGCTCCGTGCGTCGGCAGCACCCGGGTGGTGTCCGGCAGCAGTGCCAGTCGCCGAAGCGTCCGGAACTGTGCGCGGGCGAGTTCCTCCGTGTGGTCGTCGCCGGCCAGGTCGGTACGCCCGGCGTTGCCGACGAGGAGGCTGCCTCCGGTGAAGACGGCCGTCGGCGTCTCTCCCGCGCCGTCGAAGACGAGGTACGAGGTGTGCTCGGCGGTGTGCCCGGGTGTCTCCATCGCCCGTACGGTCACATCCCCGATGGCGATCTCGTCGTCCTCCGCCATCGCCAGGTGGTCGAACGCGTACGGCGCGCGGGCCGGGCCGGCCACCGTGGCGCCGGTCGCCGCGCGGACCTCCAGAGCGCCGGAGACGTAGTCGTTGTGCACATGCGTCTCCAGGACGTACCGGATCCGCACCCCCCTGTCCGTACAGGACGCCACCAGTCCCCAGCTGTCCCGCTGCGGGTCGACCAGCGCGGCCTCGTCGCCACTCACGAGGAGATAGCTGGTGTCACCCAGCGACGCGGTGGTCAGGACCTCGATCTCGTTCATTTCCATCACCCTGCGGCATCGCATCGTCGTTCCCCGTGCCGTGCTCGTTGCGGCGTACGCCGTCTCCTGAGCCCCTCATACGACGACCACCTCGACGGATGCCACGGGGTTGCAGCCGTATCCATGGGCGTTCCACGGCGCCCGTGGCGGCTGGGTGTCGCCGTGCCCGTCCGTTGCGCGGGCCAGCAGCCGGTACGGGCCGGGCCGCTGCGGCGTCCACCGGTACGACCAGCCGGTCCATGCGTACGGCCCGGTCGGCGGCTCCAGCACTGCGGCGCGCCAGCCCTGATCTCCGTTTCCGCCGTCGCCCTCGTCACCGCCGTCGTCCTCGCACGTGGCCCGCACCTCGACCCTTCGCACCGGCACCCCGTCGCCCGACCAGGCCTTGCCGCGTACGACGGTCTCGTGACCACGGCGGACGGCCGTGTCCGGCTCGGGTGCGGTGATGAGCGATTTGACCCGCACCGTCGTCACGGGACCCTCGGGGGTCCCGCGCGACGCGATGTAGACGTACTCCTCGGCCTGGAACACCCCGGTGAACGGCTTCGTGACGGCCCGCGCCTCGATCAGCCACTTCACGGCGGCGACCGCGTACCGGCCGGGGACCACCAGGCGGACCGGGGCCCCGTGCTCGGGCGCGAGCGGCTCGCCGTTCATGTGGGTGGCGAGGAGAGTGTCCGGGTGGAGGGCCACGGCGAGCGGGAGGCTGCGCTCGAAGGCCGTCCGGCGGCCGTGCGCCGTGCCGGAGTCCGCTCCGGTGAAAACGATTTCCATCGCTGTCGGCTCGATCCGGGCCCGGGTGGCGAGGGAGCGGAACGGCACGCCCGCGAATCGTGCGCAGCCGACCGCCCGCTGGCCCCAGGGCAGGCCCGGCGGGCGGGGTGTCATCAGGCTGCGGCCGTTGCCCGCGCATTCCATGACGGCGTCCAGTTCCCGGTGCTCCATCGCGATCAGCTCGTCGTAGCCGATGTCGAACGGCGCGGCCACGGCCCCACCGAGCCGTAGCCGCCACCGGCGGGGTGCGGTCCGCGGGATGGCGAAGTGATCGCGTACGAAGAACGCGCCCACGGGCGTCACCGGCTCGGTCAGCGCGGCCGACGGCGTTTGAGCGTTGTACGGGTCGGCCGTGACTGTCTCGGGTGCCCAGGCCGTGGCACCGGGCCCGGGTGGAATCGGCCATGCGGTCATGACGGCACCTTCCGTCGGGCGCACACCGAACCCGACACGGGTCCCTCTCAGCTTACGTCCGGGACCCATCCGTGCGGTGGTGCCGGATCTGGCCACCGCACGGAAGCGGAGCAAACCCTTGACGGTGAGGAAACGGGGAGGAAACTTACTGATACACCGGAATACCGGAAAGAGCCGCACCTCCTTCTGGAGACGTCCAGAGGCCCGCGTGACCCTTGTCCAGGCTCTGGCCAGGCCCCCGACGGATCTTGTCGACCGGGGGAGGCATCGGCGACGGCTGATGGCTCATGGGGATCGACGAGGACCGCCGGGGACTGTCTTCCCTCAGAGCCGGCCGGCGATCTCGCCGTCCTCGACGGCGGCCCGGTCGGCTGGGCCAAGGCCACCGCCCCCTCCAGGAGGGTGCGTGAGCATCCACGCAGACGGCGATGCGGGTAACGGCTCCGGCATACGCCTCGGACTACGGGCCAACCTCCCCCAGTTCGCCCTGCTCGTCGCGGTCAACGCTCTCGTCGGCGGGATGCTCGGCCAGGAACGCACCGTCCTGCCACTGCTCGCAGACGACGTCTTCCACCTCTCCGCCTACACCGCCGCCCTCACCTACATCGTGGCGTTCGGCGCGACGAAGGCCGTCACCAACTTCTTCGCCGGCACCTGGTCGGACCGGTACGGCCGCAAGCCGGTCCTGATCGCCGGCTGGCTGATCGCTCTGCCCGTGCCCGCAATGCTCGCCTGGGGCCCCAGCTGGGGCTGGATCATCGCCGCGAACATCCTGCTCGGCATCAACCAGGGCCTGACCTGGTCCACCACCGTCATCATGAAGATCGACCTGGCCGGCCCCGAACGCCGGGGACTCGCCATGGGCTTCAACGAAGCCGCCGGATACGGCGCCGTCGCGGCGACCGCCGTGGCCACCGGCGCCATCGCCGAACACGCCGGACTGCGCCCCGCCCCGTTCCTCCTTGGGGCCGCCTACGCCGTCCTGGCCCTGGGCCTGTCCGCCTTCGCCGTACGCGAGACCCGCGACTACGCCCGCTTCGAAGCCGTCCGCCACACCGGTCCCGCAGCCGGCGGTCACGACGGGGAACTGACCACCGGCCAGATCGCCCGCCTGTGCAGCCTCCGCGACAAAGCCCTCTCCGCCGCCAGCCAGGCCGGACTCGTCAACAACTGCAACGACGCCCTCGCCTGGGGCATCTTCCCCCTGCTCTTCGCAACCCACGGCCTGTCCATCGCCCAGATCGGCATCCTCGCCGCCCTCTACCCCGCCGTCTGGGGGGCCGGCCAGATGCTGACGGGCTGGTGGTCCGACCACATCGGCCGCAAGCACCTCATCACCATGGGCATGCTGCTCCAGGCCGCCGCCATCGCCCTCGTCGCCGCCGGTACCACCTTCGCCGTCTGGGCCACCGCCCAGATCCTCCTCGGCATCGGCACCGCCCTCGTCTACCCCACCCTGCTCGCCGTCATCGGCGACGTCGCCCACCCCGCCTGGCGCGCCCGCGCAGTCGGCGTCTACCGCCTCTGGCGAGACGGCGGCTTCGCCGTCGGCGCCCTCCTCGCCGGCATCTTCGCCGACGCCTACGGCCTCACCACCGCCATCTACGCCATCGCCGCCCTCACCGCAGCTGCCGGCCTCCTCGTCGCGGCACGCATGTACGAAACCCACCCCCGCACCTGGCCACCACACCGGCGAGGTTCCTCAGGGCCCAGGCCTGGGGGTGAGGACCGCTGCGCACCCGGACATCTCGAATGCCCTTACGTGCCTTCAGGCGACTCACCCGAGGAGTCTTCATGCCGAACGCGAACGGTCCGCACACGGCTGTATCCAACCAGCCCGAGGAGCTCACCGTCGTTGCGGAACAGCCGATCTTCGAAGGGCCCTCCGAGGGTGTGCAGGGCAGTCCCACACCCTTCACCTCCGACGGGCTGGAACAGGTCGGCCACACCCGCAGCCTGTTCGACGAGGTACCGGCCGAGACGTGGTCAGCAAACGGTCAGGTATGAGTCCTGCAAGACCTGGGGAAAGCTGACCGGACATGCGAATCGTTGTAGGCTCCGGAGACCGCCCTTGACCTGCGGGAAGCAGGCAGGGAGCAGACAAACCGGGAGTTTCCTCATGCTTCGCACCATGTTCAAGTCCAAGATCCACCGGGCCACCGTGACGCAGGCCGACCTGCACTACGTCGGGTCCGTGACCATCGACGCCGATCTGCTCGACGCCGCCGATCTGCTGCCCGGGGAGCTCGTCCACATCGTGGACATCACCAACGGGGCCCGGCTCGAGACCTACGTCATCGAGGGCGAGCGCGGGTCCGGGGTGATCGGGATCAACGGGGCCGCCGCGCATCTCGTGCACCCCGGGGATCTGGTGATCCTCATCAGCTACGCACAGGTCGATGACGCCGAGGCGCGGGCGCTGAAGCCGCGGGTCGTGCACGTGGACGCGGACAACCGGATCGTGGAGCTGGGTGCGGATCCTTCCGCGCCGGTGCCGGGTACGGATCAGGAGCGCAGCCCGCATTCGGTGGCTGTCTGAGCTGAGGGAGTGGGGCCGTGGCGATCGAGCTGGTGGACGAGCGGAAGGCCGGGCGGCTGCTGGCCGTCGAGGACCGGCGGGTGGTCGGGTTCATCGCGTACTTCGTGCTCGCCGCGGACCCCCACGCCCTGGTGGCGGTGCACACCGTCGTCGAGCCCGGGCACGAGGGGCGGGGGATCGGCGGGGAGCTCGTCAAGGGGTTCTACGCGATGGCCGAGGGGGAGGGCGTGCCCGTCGTGCCGCTCTGCCCTTACGCCGCCGCATGGGCCGGGCGGCATCCCGAGCTGGCGCCCGAGGCGCCGGCCGGGGTGGTCGCCGCCGCGCGGGCTCAGCTGGAGCAGGACGCCGACCTGTGGTGACGCTGGCCCTGCTGCACACCTCCGCGGTGCACGTGCCCGTTTTCGACGCCCTGGGGGAGCGGGATCATCCGGGTGCCGTGCTGCGGCACCTCGTGCGGCCCGGGCTGCTGGAGCGGGCCCGGGAAGTGGGGCCGGAGGGCGTGCGGGGGGAGGTGCGGGAGGTGCTGGCGGAGGTCGGGGGGCCCGTGCTGGTGACCTGTTCGACCATCGGGGGCGTTGCCGAGTCCCTCGCCGCCGAGCTGGGGTGTGCCGTGTACCGCGTGGACCGGGCCATGGCGGCGCGGGCCGTGGCGACGGGGGCGCGGATCGTGGTGCTGGCCGCGGTGGAGTCGACCCTGGGGCCGAGCGCCCGGCTGCTCGCCGAGGAGCGGGCCGGGACGTGCGCGGCCAGGTGGTTCCCGGGGCCTGGGAGCTGTTCGAGGCCGGGGACGAGGGCGCGTACCACCGTGCCGTGGCGGCGGCCGCCGACGGGGTGACGGACGCCGACGTCATCGTGCTGGCGCAGGCCTCCATGGCCGGGGCCGTGCCCCTCGTGCGGACGCGGATCCCCGTGCTGGCCAGTCCGGCGCTGGGGCTCGCCGCCGCGCTCGCCGGGGAGCGTACCGGCTGAGATCGGGGGAAGGTGGGGCTTATGGTGCGAAACCTTGAGCAGACGCAGCCGCCAGTGCCCGAGCCGGACCCCGTCCCCGGTCCGTTCCCCCCGCTGCCGGACCCCGAGCCTGTCCCGCGCCCGGTGCCCCCCGTGCCGAGCCCCTTCCCCGAGCCGGATCCGGTGCCCCCGCCCCCGGGACCCGCGCCGATCCCGCAGCCCGGCCCGCTCAGCTGACGACCCCGGCCATCGGGGTCGCCTCCCGGTAGCGTTCCCCGGCGGGCCGCGCGCCCTCGCCGCTCCGGGCGGCCGGAACCGCGTCCATGTGGCGGGCGAACGCCCGGCCGCGTCGTACGAACGGCATAGGACGCGGGGGGCGTGCCGGAAGGTCCGGGCGAGGGAACGCCCTCGTCCGCGAAGCGGTCCGCGGCCTCCACCGGCGCCTGCGGCAGCAGACCCCGGAGGTGCCGCAGGACGCCCGCCCTCGCCGTACCCGGCCGGCGATCGTGCGTAGCAGGCCGGTGAACCGGCGCGAGTCCGGGCGCGCGGTACGGCACTCAGGGCGCGGTTGCGGCCGAGCGGCTCCTCCGCCTCGGCGGCGCCGTGGCAGCGGGCGATGGCCGGCACCTGGCCGAGCCGGACGAGCGGCCGCTGCCCCAGGGCAGGGGGGCGTGGTGTTGCCGGGCGGCAGTCGTCCGGTGAGCCCGGCGGCCCGCCGCAGCCGCGTCTCGACCCGATTCGTGCGCGAGGCGCCGTTCGGCCTGCTGGGCGGCGCGCAGCAGTCGGCGAGGACCGCGGTGGCCGGCAGGGCTTCCTCGGCGTGCCGGTTGCGGTGGGCGGGGCGCCCGGTCGCCGCCCACCGTCCGGCCGTGCCCCCGCGCACGCGTCCCCGGGGTGACGCGGCTGTGCAGCGGGACGCGCTCCCCGTGCGGCAGTTCGTCCAGGGGGGTTCCGACGTGCAGCCGGCCCGGGGCGTGCGGGTCGGCTCCGAGCGGCCCGGCGCGGACGCGGCGTCGAGGGCGGTGGCCACCGGTCCGCCATCGGCGGCGGTGCGGGGCGGCAGGCCGGTGTCGACCTCGGTGCTCACGGCCGCGCAGAGCCGCAGCACGCCCTGCGCCGGCTCCGGCAGCGCGGTGAAGCGCCGGCGCAGCGCCTCGCGCACGAGCATCGGGATGCCGGCGAGGGGGCGCGCGCGGCGCCCGGGTCCGTGGGGCCGCCGGGCGTTACCGCCGAGCGGGGGCAGCAGCTGCATCCCGAAGTACGGTCGCCCGCGCTGCGCCGAGACCCTGGCCGCCGGCGCCCCGGTCCTGGGCCCACCAGGCAGGCATCGCCTCGCCCTGTGCCGCCGGGGCGATCCGCTCGGCATCGTGCCGGCCGTGGCGGGGATGCCGGTCCCGGCGGGGGTGCCGCCACGGATCCGCGGATTCGCCGGACTCCGGCCGCAGGTCTGTGCGATCGTCAACTCACGCCGCCCTACGGCTGGTTGTCGCCCTTGTCAGCTCATCGGGCCGCCGTTAGGTTGTGCGGTTCCTGATGTCTTCTAGGGGGCTCCCATGGGTGTACGGGGCCGGCATCGCCGGTACCAGCCGAGCAGCATCAACCGGGCCTCGCTCGTCGTCACCGCAGGTGGCGCCGGGATCGCGCTCCCCCTCATCGGCGCCACGGACGCGCAGGCCGCGTCCGTGGACACCTGGAACAAGGTCGCCGCCTGCGAGTCCACCAACAACTGGCAGATCAACACCGGCAACGGCTACTACGGCGGCCTCCAGTTCAGCCAGAGCACCTGGCGCGAATTCGGCGGCACCGCCTACGCCCCGCGCGCCGACCTCGCCACCAAGGCCCAGCAGATCGCTGTCGCCGAGAAGGTGCTCAAGGGCCAGGGCCCCCGGGCCTGGCCCGCGTGCGGACCCCAGGCCGGGCTCAGCCGCAGCGGGCCGGCCCCCGCCCTCGACACCAAGGCCCCCGCGAAGCCGGCGGCCAAGCCCGAGGCGAAGCCGGCGGCCAAGCCCGCCGCCAAGCCCTCGGGGCAGGCGCACAAGGACCTGGTCCAGCCGACCAAGGCCACCACCCCGACCCCCGTCACCATGCCCCGCCCGACCGGTACCTCCGTCCTGCCCAACCCGTACGTGGTCGCCCCCGGGGACTCCCTCTCGACGATCGCCTCCGAGCAGCACGTGGAGGGCGGCTGGCAGGCCCTGTACGAGACGAACCGGTCCACGGTAGGCGGCAACCCCAACCTGATCTTCCCGGGTCAGCGCCTCACCCTCAGGGTGACCACCGCCCCGCCCGCCCAGAACCCCGAGAAGCCGCCGCGCACCGCCGAGCCGGTCAAGCCCGTGGAACCGGCCGCTCCCAAGCCGGAGCAGCAGAAGCCCGAGCAGCCCAAGCCGGAGCAGCCCAAGCCCGAGCAGCCGAAGCCGCAGCCGGAGCAGTCCAAGCCGGCCGAGAAGCCCAAGCCCGAGCCGGCCGCCAAGCCCGCCGGCAAGCCCGTCTCAGCGGAGCAGAAGCCCGCCGCGGGCGGCGGAGCCTTCACCGCCCCCGTCGACGCCGGCATCGGCACCGCCTACCGCGTCGCCGGATCCTCCTGGTCCAGCGGCTACCACACCGGCGTCGACTTCCCCGTGCCCACCGGCACCAGCGTCAAGGCCGTCGGACCCGGCACGGTCGAGTCGGCCGGCTGGGCCGGTGCCTACGGCTACCAGGTCGTCATCAAGCACACCGACGGCCGCTACTCCCAGTACGCCCACCTGTCCGCGCTCGGCGTCAAGGCCGGCCAGCAGGTCTCCGGCGGCCAGCGCATCGGCCGCTCCGGCTCGACCGGCAACTCCAGCGGCCCCCACCTGCACTTCGAGATGCGCAGCGCCCCCGGCTACGGCTCCGACATCGACCCCCTGAAGTACCTCCGGAACAAGGGCGTCGGCATCTGAGGGATCCGAGGGGTGCGAGGGATCCGAGGGGTGCGAGGGATCCGAGGGGTGCGAAGGGTCCGAGGGGGCCCAGGGATCTGACCCCCGCACGTGCGGCGGCACGGCCGTGAGCAGGATCAGGCCGGCCGCCGCCAGCGCGCCGCTCACCAGCGCCGCCACCGCCCCGGCGGTCCCGTACCTGAAGCCCTCGTCGAACAGCGAGACCCCGACCGCCGCCGCGACCACCGGGTTGACCACGGTCACCGTGGCCAGCGGCGCGGTCAGGCCCGCCCCCCGGTAGGCCGCCTGAGACAGCAGCAGCCCGCCGGACGCCAGTACGGCGATCGCCGCCAGGTCCGGCCACAGGGCGCCGAGCACCCCCGGCGAGAAGCCCTCGGCCACCGACTTGGTGAACACCGAGCCCATCCCGAAGGCCGTACCGGCCGCCGCGGCCAGCAGCACGCTGCGCAGCACCGCCCGCCGCATCCGCCCCGCCGCCAGGACCAGCACCGCCACCCCGGCCGCCGTCACCGCCAGCAGCAGGCCCCGCTCGCCGCCCACCAGCGCCTGCCGCCCCGCACCCTCCCCGCCCGTCAGGGCCAGCAGCCCGGCCAGCCCGGCCGTCGCCAGCAGCGCCCCGCGCCAGGCGGCCGCACCCGCCCGGCGCCGTACGAACACGGCCGCCATCGGGAGCGCGAAGACGATGGTCAGCGCGCCCAGCGGCTGCACCAGGCTCAGCGGCCCGAACGCCAGCGCCACCACGTGCAGCAGCGCCCCGAGGCCGTTCAGCGCGACCGCCGCCCACCAGCCGGCGCGGCGCAGCGGCGCGTAGGGGCGGTCCGGCGAACTCGCCGCGACGTGTTCCTGGAGGATCGCGCCGCCCGCGTACGCGACGGCGGAGACCAGGCAGAGCAGAACCGACAGGGCCAGGGCACTCATGAGATCCACCATGCCCCAAAGGGACGCGCCGTTCATCCGCCCGCAGACCCCTTGATCGCGGGCCGAGTCATCCTCCTGGCATACACCAGCGGGAGTACGCGCAAGCCGCCCGAGGGGGGCGAAGGGGCTTGATCCCCTCCATACCGTGACAGGCCCCTCGCGGTCCGTGAGCCGAGCGGGAACGGGTTTGGACCCGGGCGTGTCGGATCCGTACAGTTTCCGTTTTGGGGACTTCCGCAGCAGGCGGACGCGGACGAGCGAACAAGGAACGGCAGCGGCCATGACGGTGACCGAAGACAACCACGCATACGGGCCGGGCATCGACCCCGAGCGCCTCGCCGTCTGCCTCAGCGTGCTCGACGAACTCGACAAGATCGACGTCGACCACCCCGACGCCATCACCGTACGCCGCGCCACCGCCGGCATCTACCGCACGGTGAAGCAGCGCCGCCGCCAGGAGCGCCGCGCCGCCAAGACCGCCAACGACAAGGCCGTCACCGAGGCGACCGCGACCGGCTCCGCCGAGCGCATCGACGACGAGACCGAGGGCATCCTGCCCTCCTCCGTCACCGAGGCCGGCCGGATCGCCGGGATACTCCAGCGCCCGCGCTCCTGCTACGTCTGCAAGACGCGGTACGTCGAGGTCGACTACTTCTACCACCAGCTCTGCCCGGGCTGCGCCACCGAGAACCGCGCCAAGCGGGAGGCCCGAGCCGACCTCACCGGCAAGCGCGCGCTGCTCACCGGCGGCCGCGCCAAGATCGGCATGTACATCGCGCTGCGGCTGCTGCGCGACGGCGCGCACACCACGATCACCACCCGCTTCCCCAAGGACGCCATCCGCCGCTTCAAGGCGATGGAGGACTCGGCCGACTGGATGCACCGCCTGGAGGTCGTCGGCATCGACCTGCGCGACCCGGCGCAGTCCGTGGCCCTCGCCGAGCAGGTGGCCGCGGCCGGTCCGCTCGACATCCTGATCAACAACGCGACGCAGACCGTGCGCCGCCTGCCCACCGCGTACGCCGCGCTCGTCGAGGGGGAGAGCGCCCCGCTGCCGGCCGGCGAGCTCCCCGCCCACCACGTCATCGGCGCCTTCAACTCGGGTGCGGTCGACGGCCTGGCGGCGCTCCCCGTCGGGGTCAGCGGCCTGGAGGCGCAGAAGGTCGCCGACCTCGCCCTCGTGGCGGGCAACGCCAGCCTGGAGCGGCACCTCGCCGGCACCGCCATCGACGCGGGCGGCCTGCTGCCGGACGTCGTCGACACCAACACCTGGGTGCAGACCATCGACCAGATCTCCCCGGTCGAGCTGCTGGAGACCCAGCTCTGCAACTACACGTCGCCGTTCATCCTGATCAGCGCGCTCCGTCCGTCGATGGCCGAGGCCGCCCGCAAGGCGTCCAGCGGCCGCGCCTACGTGGTCAACGTCTCGGCGATGGAGGGCGTCTTCAGCCGCGGATACAAGGGTGCCGGGCACCCGAACACCAATGCCGCCAAGGCCGCGATGAACATGGTGACGCGGACCAGCGGCCAGGAGATGTTCCAGGCCGACGGCATCCTGATGACCTCGGTCGACACCGGCTGGATCACCGACGAGCGCCCGCACTTCGACAAGCTGCGCCTGGCCGAGGAGGGCTTCCATGCCCCGCTCGACCTGGTCGACGGCGCCGCCCGCGTCTACGACCCGGTCGTCCGGGGCGAGGCGGGCGAGGACCTCTACGGGGTCTTCCTGAAGGACTACGCCCCCGCCAACTGGTAGCAGGCCCACGAGGGGCCGGCCGTCCCGCCGGGACGGCCGGCCCCTCACTCGTACGGGCGAACCGTCCCGTGGATTCCGTAGGCCCCCGCCGCGACCAGTTCCAGCAGCGGCCGCCAGTCCTCCACCACCCCGGCGTCCAGGCCCGAGGTGCCGCCCGCCCGCACCGCCTGGCGCAGCGCCTCCGCCGCCGCGTCCCCGGCCGCGTCCGGCCCGTCGGCCCTCGTCAGGCGGGCCACCCGGTCGCCCAGCAGGGGGCGGACCGCCTCGGCCGCGTCGCCTCCCCGCGCGGACAGCAGCGGGCCCAGGAAGTGCACCAGCCCGGCCACTTGGAGCTCCTTGTCGAAGGGGTGCGAGCGGCGCAGCAGGGCCGCGGTCTGGAGCCCCCGGCCGCTCCGGTGCGCGTGCAGGAGTTCCATCAGCTCGTCGACACTGTCGATCGTGGGCAACCCCGACATAGCCACAACGGCTCCCTCCGTCGTCCGCGCGCACGCGCCACCGCCGACGAGCAGATCAGCCCCGGCGGACACGCCGGTGTACGACTTCCTGAACTCGGGGCGAAAACAAGCGGTCCGGTGCGGATTTTACCGTTCCATCGAGCGGACCCCCGCTCATATGTGTACCCTAAGGCGCAAGGAGCCCCCACCCGGGCCCCCGCTCCACCAAGGCGCCACCGCGTCCGGACGAACCTCTGAATCCCCCCTATCCGGCGTGCGGTCGCGCCCGCCGGGTTACGCGACACAAGGGAGTGCGCGGTGACTGAGACCAAGAAGACCGACCCGACTCTGGAGCTCCCGGGACGGGGGGCGAGCACGCGGTCCGACGAACTCGGCAGCCTGGAGGTCTGGGCCCGCTCCGCGCCCATCCGGCTGGCCGGCTACGAGGACGACCTCGCGGAGCCGCACATCCTGCCCGGCATCGACTGACGGCGTCGACCGACGGCATCGACCGACGGCCCCGGCCCCGCAGACCGGATCCGCGCCCCCGCGCCCGACGGCGACGGGGGCGCGGCACGTACGGCCCCACCGCCGCGGGTTCCCGCAGGCCGTACGCCGTCAGCGTCATCGCCGTGGGCGATCACGCCTTCCGCCGTCCTGCCGCGCCCGGCAGAGTCGGACCCATGAGACTCCTGATGCTGGGTGGGACCGAATTCGTCGGGCGCGCGATCACCGAGGACGCCCTGGACCGGGGCTGGGAAGTGACGGTCTTCCACCGGGGACACCACGCGCCCCCGCCCGGAACCACCGCTCTGCACGGCGACCGCACCGCCCCCGGCGGGCTCACCGCCCTCGCCGAAGGGGAGTGGGACCTGGTCGTCGACACCTGGAGCGGCGCCCCCACGGCCGTGCGGGACAGCGCCCGGCTCCTCTCCGGCCGGGCCGGCCGGTACGCGTACGTCTCCAGCCGCTCGGTGTACGCCTACCCGGCCCCCGCCGGCCTCACCGAGGACGGCCCCGTGGTCGACGGCTCGCCCGACGCCGGTTCCACCGCCTACGCCGAGGACAAGCGGGGCGCGGAGCTCGCCGCCCTCGACGCCTTCGGCGACCGCGCCCTGCTCGTCCGCGCCGGGCTGATCCTCGGCCCGTACGAGAACGTCGGCCGGCTGCCCTGGTGGCTGGACCGCGCCGCCCGCGGCGGCCCCATGCTCGCCCCCGGCCCCCGCGACCTGCCGCTCCAGTACATCGACGTGCGCGACCTCGCGCACTGGACCCTGGACGCCGCCGCGGCCGGCCTCGGCGGCCCGTACGACCTCGTCTCGCCGGCGGGCCACGCCACCATGGCCGGCTTCCTCGAAGCCTGCGCGGCCGTCACGGGAGGCGGCGCGGAGCTCCGCTGGACCGGCCCGGAACGCATCGCGGAGGCAGGCGTCGAGCCCTGGACGGAACTGCCCTGCTGGCTGCCCCCGGGCGAACTGCACGACTACATGTTCGGCAGCGACGTCGGCAAGGCCCTCGCCGCCGGCCTGGTCTGCCGCCCGGTCGAGGAGACCGTCGCCGACACCTGGGCCTGGCTCCGCTCGATCGGCGGCGTGGCCCCGCTGCGCCCCGACCGGTCGTCCAAGGGCCTCGCCCCCGAGCGGGAGGCGGCCCTACTCGGGCTCTGACGAGGCCGCCTCCGCGAGCCGGGTCGGCGGCAGGTACTCGCGCAGCAGCCGGCGGTGCCACCAGGCGCCCGTCTCGCGCAGCTCCCGCCAGGTGGTGAACCGGTAGCGGTAGAGCCTGGCCCGCACGAACCGCGGCGGGGCGTCCGGGAAGGGATTGTGGCGGATCAGCCGCAGCGTGTCCCGGTCGCCCGCCAGCAGCCGCTCCACGAACGGCCCGAACCAGTCCCGGGCGTAGCCGGGGGAGAGGGCCGCGAACCACATCAGCCAGTCGAGCCGGAGGTGGTACGGGGCGAACTGGCGCGGGATCCGCCGCAGTTCGGTCGGCTTCCCCTTGAAGCCGTACTCGCGCCAGTCCCCGTCCTCCCGGGGGATCCGGTCGGCGGTGCCCTCGACGACCACCTCGTCGCGGATCCGGCCGACGGTGCCGAAGGCCCCGTAGGTGTTGACCAGGTGCAGGGAGTCGAAGGAGCGGTTCATCACCTGGCGGCGCGAGACCAGGTTCGCCACCGGATGCCGGCTCAGCGCCAGCACCAGCACGGTCACCGCGCACACCAGGACCGCGTACCAGACGGGCGCCCCTCGCGAGGCGGCGGCGGGCGGCGGGCCGGCGATCCCGGTGAAGTCCACCGCCGAGAGGGCGAGCGTGATCGTCAGCCAGTTCAGCCAGGCGAAGTTCCCGGACAGCACCAGCCACAGCTGGGTGGCCACCATCACCCCCGCCGCGTACGAGGCCACCGGCTGCGGGGTGAACAGCAGCACCGGGACCACCAGTTGGGTGACGTGGTTCGCCGCGCACTCCACCCGGTGCAGCGGCTTCGGCAGGTGGTGGAAGAACCAGCTCAGCGGGTTCGGCATCGGCTGCGTCTCGTGGTGGTAGTAGAGGCAGGTCAGCCGGCGCCAGCAGGCGTCGCCCCGCATCTTGATCAGCCCGGCGCCGAACTCCACCCGGAAGAGCACCCACCGCAGCAGCCACAGCACCAGCACGGGCGGCCCGGCCCGGGCGTTGCCGAGGAAGACCGCGAGGAAGCCGACCTCCAGCAGCAGGGACTCCCAGCCGAAGGAGTACCAGGTCTGGCCCACGTTGACGATCGAGAGGTACAGCAGCCACAGCACCGCCCACATCCCCATGGCGGCGCCCAGCGGCACCAGGTCGCCCACCCCGGCCGCCAGCGCCGCGGCCACGCCCGCCCCGGCCCAGGCGCAGCAGGCGAAGAGCCGGTCGGAGTAGCGCAGTTGGAACAGGCTCGGGGCATGGCGGAACGGCACGTACCGCACGTAGCGCGGGACGGGCAGCATGCCGTGCGCCCCGATCAGTGCCCGGAACTGCAGGGCGGCCCCGACGAAGGCGAAGACGTAGACACCGGCCAGGGCCCGCTGGAAGACCAGCCGGCCCAGCCAGTAGCCGGGCGCGGTGAACCACTCCATCGCCTCCAGTATCCGGCGGCGCTCCGGTTGCGGCACCCCGGGACATGGGGCAGACAAGAGGGAGCAACCGGGGCGAAAAGGGAGAGCAGCGTGAACGACCTGAACGACGTGCCCGCACCGACATCCCGTCAGGCAGCGCGCCGTCAGGCACCGCGCCGTCACGTACCCGCCCGCACGGCCCTCTTGGCGGCCCTCGGCCTGATCGCCGCCGGCTGCACCGGCACCGCCCCCGAACAGACCAAGGGCCCGGTCCCCGAGAGCCTGGAGCTCACCCTCCAGCCCGTCGGGGCGGCCGGCCCCGACCCCTTCACCCCCTCCTCCGCCACCGCCGAGTCGGCCCCCGTCCAGCCCCCGCTGCCCAACGCGAGCGGCCGCGGCATCCGCACGGTCGGCGCCGCCACCCCCGGCCTGTACGGCGGCACCAACCGGCTCGGCAGCTGCGACGTGGAACGCCAGGTCGCCTTCCTCACCTCCGACGCCGCCAAGGCCAGCTCCTTCGCCCAGGCCGCCGGGATCGAACAGGAGAAGATCCCCGACTTCCTGCGCGCCCTCACGCCCGTGGTGCTGCGGGCCGACACCCGCGTCACCAACCACGGGTTCCGGGACGGCCGGGCCGAGGGCTACCAGTCGGTGCTCCAGGCGGGGACGGCCGTCCTCGTCGACGACCACGGCATGCCCCGGGTGCGCTGCGGCTGCGGCAACCCCCTGGCCGCGCCGCGCTCCGCCAAGGGGAACCCGGTACTCAAGGGCGACCAGTGGAACGGCTACCAGCCCACGCAGGTCATCGTCATCGAGCCGACCATCCAGGTGATCAAGCGGCTGGTCATCGTCAACGTCGCCGACAACACCTGGATCGAGCGCAAGGCGGGCGACGACGGCGCCCAGGACAAGCCTCCCAGGGCCCTTCCCCCCTACGACCCGGCCGACGGCATCCCGAACGCCCCCGCGACCCCGGCCGACGACCCCTGCGCCGGCGCCGAAGCGGACGGCCGGACGCGGACCACCCCGCCCTCCTTCCCGCCGCCGGCCGGCCCCCCGACCCCCTCGGCCGGCCCCCCGGCCCCCTCGGCCGGCCCCCCGGCCGCGGTCCCGGACGGGCCGCCCGCCCAGCCCCCGCTCCCCGGCCCTGGCGCACCGGACGCGGGGGAGCCGCCCGCCTCCGACCTGATCCCGCCGCCCGGCCTGGACCCGGCGACACCCGCCGAGCCGCCCGCCTCGGACCTGATCCCGCCGCCCGGCCTGGACCCGGCCACGCCCCCCGCCGCCCCCGGGGCCGCAGGCCCGCCGGCCGCGGACCCCGTCGGCCCGGGCGCGGCAACCCCCTCGCCGAGCCCCAGCCCCTGCCCCTCCGCCGCCGGCACCGCCCCGCGCGCCCCCGCCGCCCCGCAGGACGTCCCCGGCGGCCTGCCCCCGTCCGACGGCCCGGCCGCGACCCCGCCCGACGCGGGCGGCGGCCTCCCGCCCGACCAGGCCCCGACGTACACCCCGGACGACGGCCCGGGCACCGGCGGCACCGATCCCGCCCCGCCCCCGGACGCGGCCGATCCCGCCGCCCCGGACGGCTTCCCCGACGGCTTCCCCGACGGGCAGCAGGTCACCGACCAGCCGCCGTACCTGGAGAGCGCCTGACGCCGCGCTGTGTCATGGTGGACCGGTGCCGAGCACCGTATCGCTGCCGGAGGACTGGCCCGCACACGCGGACCGTTCCCTGTCACTGAACCGGATGGGCAGTTTCGACTGGGACCTGGTCACCGGGCTCATGCACATGGACGCGGCGGCCCTCGACGTCTTCGACACGACCCCGGACGAGTACGACGGACGGCCGGGATCGCTCTCCCCGCGCGTCCCGCCCGCCGAGTCCGCCCGGCTGGACGCTCTCGTCTCCAGCGCCCTCAAGAGCGGCGTCGACACGTACGGCGCGTACTTCCGCATCCGCTGCCGCGACGGAGCCCTGCGCTGGACCCACACCCAGGGCCGCGTCATGCGCGACCCGGACGGCCGCCCGTACCGGATCATCGGCATCGTCCGCGACGCCACCGAGGAGCTGAGCCACTCCGCCGAACGCCTCGGCCTCGACGAGGAGCGGCAGCGGCAGACCACCGTGGTCGAGAGCACCACCGCCGCCCTCGCGCACGCCCGGACCGTACGCGACGTCATCGACGTCATCGGCGACGCCCACGGCCTGGAACGGCTCGGCTCCATGGGCATGGTGATGGGCCTCGTCGAGGCCGGCCGGATCCACCTGGTGGCCGAAGGCCCCGCCGACAGCTTCGTCCCCGGCACCCGCTACACCCGCGTCGACGAGCAGTACCCGATGAGCGAGGTCGTCCGCTCGCTCCAGCCCCGCTTCCTCGACTCCGCCGAGGAGTTCGCCGAGGGGTACCCCGACCTCTGGTCGAAGATCTCCGGCATGAAGATATCGGCCGCCGCCTACCTGCCGCTGATCGCGCAGGCCCGGCCGATCGGCGCGATCGGGCTGCTCTACCAGGACAAGGACGGCTTCACCCAGGACGAGCGGAACCTGCTCGTCGCCCTGGGCAGCAGCATCGCCCAGAGCCTCCAGCGCGCCATGCTGCTGGAACAGGAGCACGACCTCGCCGAAGGCCTCCAGCAGGCCATGCTGCCCCGCCGGATCCCGGACGTCCCCGGGGCCCAGATCGCCGTGCGCTACCGGTCCGCCCGGATGGGCCGGGACATCGGCGGCGACTGGTACGACGTCATCCCGCTGCCCGGCGGCCGGGTCGGCGCCGTCATCGGCGACGTGCAGGGCCACGACACCCACGCCGCGGCCGTCATGGGCCAGCTGCGCATCGTGCTGCGCGCGTACGCCGCCGAGGGGCACTCCCCGGGCACGGTGATGGCCCGGGCCTCGGTGTTCCTGTACGAACTGGACACCGACCGCTTCGCGACCTGCACCTACGTGGAGGCGGACCTCTCCACCGGAGTCCTCCAGCTGGTCCGCGCCGGCCACATCGACCCGCTCCTGCGCACCCGCGACGGGGAGTGCCGCAGGCTGCCGGTGGAGGGCGGGATGCCACTGGGCCTGTCGGCGGAGTTCGGGCGGCTGGAGTATCCGGTGACCACCGTGGAGCTGGACCCGGGCGAAACGCTCGTGCTGTGCACCGACGGGATGGTGGAACTGCCCGGCGCCGACCTCGACGACGGCGTCAGCCTGCTGACCTCCCTGGTCAAGGGCGGCCCGGCCGACCTCCAGCGGCTCGCCGACCGGCTGTGCGAGGTCGTCGACGACCGGGGCGGCGACGACGACATGGCCCTGCTCCTGCTGCGCCGCCAGGGCGAGGACGCCCGGCCCGGCGGCGGCCGGCTCCAGCAGCACGTGGCCCCCGGGGACCCCGAGGCGCTGGTCGCCGCCCGGCACATGATCGGCGCGGCGGTCCGCTCGTGGGGCGCGCGGGAGCGGGCCGACGAGATCGAGCTGGTCGCGGACGAGCTGATCGTGAACGCCCTGATGCACACCGACGGCCCGGCGATCGTGACCCTGCGCGTCCTGGCCGGCCCGGAGCGCCGGCTGCGGGTGGAGGTGGAGGACCGCTCCAGCGCCCTCCCGCGCCGCCGCGAGGCGGGGGAGGCGGGGGTGTCGGGGCGGGGCCTGATGCTGGTGGACCGGCTGGCGGACGTCTGGGGCGTGGAGTCCCGGGGCAGCGGCAAGTGCGTGTGGTGCGAGTTCGTGATGGGCTGACCGCCGAGCCGTCGCCCGCGCTGTGGGGCCGCGCGGCCGGGGCGCGGGCTGCCGCCGGGCCGGGCCGCTCCGGGCGCGCTGCCAACGCGGGCCGGGCCGCGCGGCCGCCCCGGGTTCCGGGCGGCTGCGCCCCGGGCCGTTCCGGTCGCGCGCCGCAGGCGGGGGCGCCAGGCTGGGAGGGTGCCCGAGCTGCCGGAGGTCGAGGCCCTGAGGGAGTTCCTCGACGAGCACCTCGCCGGGCGGGTGGTCGAACGCGTCCTCCCGCTCGCCGTCAGCGTGCTCAAGACCTACGACCCTCCCCCCACCGCCCTCGAAGGGCAGCCCGCCGGCCCCGTGGCCCGCTACGGCAAGTTCCTCGCCCTGCGCGTCGGCGGGCTCCACCTCGTCACCCACCTCGCCCGGGCCGGCTGGCTCCGCTGGCGCGAGGAGTTCCCCGGGCAGCCGCCCCGCCCCGGCAAGGGCCCGCTCGCGCTGCGCCTCGTACTGCAGGGCGGCGGCGGCTTCGACCTCACCGAGGCGGGCACCCGCAAGGGCCTCGCCGTGTACGTCGTGCACGACCCCCAGGAGGTGCCGGGCATCGCCCGCCTCGGCCCCGACCCGCTCGGCGAGGGCTTCGGCCGGGAGGAGTTCGCCGCGCTGCTGGCGGGGGAGCGGCGGCAGATCAAGGGCGTGCTCCGCGACCAGGGCGTGATCGCCGGCATCGGCAACGCGTACAGCGACGAGATCCTGCACGCCGCGAAGGTCTCGCCGTTCAAACTGGCCGCCTCCTTCGACGAGGAGCAGGTCACCCACCTGTACGGGGCCGTGCGGGACACCCTGCGGGCGGCCGTCGAGCGGGCCCACGGACTGGCGGCGCAGGACCTGAAGGCCGAGAAGAAGAGCGGGCTGCGGGTCCACGGCCGGGACGGCGAGCCCTGCCCGGTGTGCGGGGACACCGTCCGCTCGGTGTCGTTCGCGGACTCCTCGCTCCAGTACTGCCCCACCTGCCAGACCGGCGGCAAGCCCCTCGCGGACCGCAGGCTCTCCCGCCTCCTCAAGTGACCGGGGTCCTGCGCAGGGGACGTCGGGAGGGCCGTGGCCCGGGCCCGGCCCGCCGAGAGCACGCACCTGGGGGCACCTCCCGGCGGTAGCCGGGGGAGCCGCGGGGCCGGCCCTCCGGGCGGACGGCGCCACTTCGCGGGCACCCCCTAGACTTCGGCACCATGGCCGAGCAGCAGCCGCCGCCCCGGCGGGAGATCGTCACCGGAGTCCCGCGCGGCGCCCGCCGCCGTCCGCCCGCGCACACCCCCGCCCGCTCGGAGATCTCCGAGCAGACCAGCCTCGGCGCCACCTACGTACGGGCCCTGATGCGCAGCCAGCTGCGCGCGGGGCTGGGGGCGCTGGCCGTGCTGGCCCTCGTGCTCGGGCTGCTGCCGCTGGCCTTCCTGCTGCCCCGGCCGGCCGCGGGCCCGCTGGTCTGGGCCGCGCTCGGGCTGGCGGCGTACCCGGTGATGTGGCTGATCGCCCGCTGGTACGTGGGCCGGGCCGAGCGCAACGAGGCCGACTTCACGGGCCTGGTGACGGACCCGGCCGAGTCGGCCTAGGACCGGCCCGGGCACCTCCTAGAACAGGTGCATCGCCAGGTGCCCCAGCGGCAGCCCGAGCTGCCAGGCCGGGGTCCAGACGCGGGCGTTCTCGTCCAGGGCCGGCGGGGTGCCGGCGCCGCCGTGCCGGCCCGGGTCGAGGTTGGTGGCGAAGAGCTCCGTGTGGTCCAGCCAGCGCCACGCCGCCCGGGCCAGTTCGAGGTCCGGGTCCTCGCCGCGGCCGCGCTCGCGGGCCTCCTCGCCCAGTGCGAGGAACCGGGTGTGGACCCAGTCGCGCCAGGGGTGACCGTACGCCGTCAGGGAGAGCCACTCGTCGAGCTGCGAGACCACCCGGATCCCGGACAGTTCGCCGGCCGCGTCCGAGAGGTAGATCGTCAGCGCGAGCGTGTCGCGCCCGGCCCGGAACTCCAGCGTGCTCGCCGGGATCAGCCGGCCCGTGCGCAGCAGCTCGTCGGCGATGTACTCCGCGTAGAGCCACGCCATGGGAACCGCCAGTCCGCCGTCGCTGGTGCCGTTCATACCCTCGGGCTGCACCGTGCCACCCTCTCCCGCGTGTCGAGCCTTCCGCCGTCATCCCCGAGCCTTCACCGGACGGCTCGCGCAACGGGGGATGTTTACTCAACTTGCACGCACTGGTGCCGATATCGGTGTGCTCCGTGTCCGGATCGTGCGCATCGCGGGCGTTCCTTGAGTGTTTCTCCACCGCCCCGCCGCGGGGCCGGCGCGGGGGCGGTGCTCAGGCGCCGAGCCCGTACCCCTGGAGCCCCTTCCGCAGGGCGCGCAGGGCGTAGTACGTGCGGGACTTGACCGTCCCGGCGGGTATGCCGAGCTCCGCCGCGGCCTCGGCCACCGAACGGTCCTGGAAGTAGACCTGCATCAAGACGGCCCGGTGCTCCGGCCCCAGGCTGCCCACCGCCCGCCGGACGTCGATGGCGGTGACCGACCCGGCCACCGCGTCCTCGGGGGCCGGCGCCTGCTCCAGCCCGTCGGGGTCGACCTCCTGCGGCCGCGACAGCCGCGCCCGGCGGGCGTCGATCGCCAGCCGCCGCGCCACCGTGAACAGCCACGGCCGCATGGACTCGTGCCCGGTCGTCAGCACCTCCGGGTGCTGCCAGACGCGTACGAGGGTCTCCTGGACGAGGTCCTCGGCACGCTGGGCGTCCCCGGCGGTGAGGCCGAGCAGGAATCCGAACAGGGCCCGCCCGTGTTCGCGCTGGAGTTCCGCGAGCGCCTCGGGTTCCGTGCGCTGGAGGGTGGGGGAGGGCGACACGACTGGCTCCTTCCGGGTCCGGGGTTCCGCTGGGCTGCCGGGCCGCGGGCCCGCACTGCGGGCGGCCGGGCCGCGCGCCGGGCCGTGGGGCCCGGTACGTGGGGCTCGGGCGGTGGGCCCGGGCTGTGGGCGTCCCACTCACCCTCACCTGCACGGAGCCGCCCGGGAACCGTCCGGCGGGGGCGTTGCGCCCAAGGCCCCGGGTGGTCCGGTGGGCGGCCGCGCCGGGCGACGAACGGTCGAACGGCGCGGCGAACGGCCATCGGCCACCGGGGTGGCGCACGGCCGGAGGGCGGCGCCGCTCCTTGACTTGAAAGCCCTTCTCCTATGGATTTCGGTTGATTCGACAGTCCTACGAACGGGAGCTGGGACAGATGACCAAGCGCACCCGGCGGGCCCTCGCCCTGCTGACCGCCCTGCTGCTCCCGGCGTCGGCGGCGGGCTGCTCCGCCACCGGGGACCGGTCCCCGGCCCGCCTCGGCTCCAGCGCCGCCGGTGCGCCCGCGGGAACGGCCCCGGCCGCCCCCACCGCAGCCCGGGGGTTCACCCTGGTCGCGAGTGGGGACGTACTCCCGCACACCTCGGTCATCAAGCGCGCGGCCGCCGACGCGGGCGGCGACGGGTACGACTTCCGGCCGATGTTCTCCAAGGTCAAACCGGTCGTCGCGGCGGCCGACCTCGCCCTGTGCCACATGGAGACCATCTACGGCGAGGACGACGGCCCCTTCAGCGGCTACCCCGCCTTCGTCTCCCCGCCCACCGTCGCCGACGCCCTCAAGGACGCCGGGTACGACGGCTGCTCCACCGCCTCCAACCACACCCTGGACGACGGCGCCGAAGGGCTGAAACGCACCCTCGACCGCTTCGACGAGGTCGGCCTCGGCCACGCGGGCTCCGCCCGCACCGCCGCCGAGGCGGCGAGGACCACCCTCTACACGGCGGGCTCCGCGAAGGTCGCGCACCTCGCGTACACCTACGACACCAACGGCTACCCCATGCCCGACGGACAGCCGTGGGCGGTCAACCTGATGCGCCAGGACAAGATCCTCGCGGACGCCCGCGCGGCCCGGAAGGCGGGGGCGGACGTGGTGCTGGTCAGCATCCACTGGGGCACGGAGTGGCAGACCGAACCGGACGGGACCCAGCTCTCGCTGGGCAAGGCGCTCACCGCCTCGCAGACCGGCGGACGCCCCGACATCGACATGATCCTCGGAACGCACGCCCACATCCCGCAGGCCTACGAGAAGGTCAACGGGACCTGGATCGTCTACGGGATGGGCGACCAGGTCGCCGGCGAGATGTTCAACCATTCCGGCGCCCGCGACATGCGCGGCAACTACGGCTCCATCGCCCGTTTCACCTTCGCCCCGCCCGCCGCCCCCGGACAGCGCTGGCAGGTGACCGGGGCCGAGTTCGTCCCGCAGATGATGGACCTGTCCATCGGCAGGGTCGTCAACCTGCCCGCCGCCCTCGCCGAGGACCCGGGCGACGAGGAGTACGAGAGCGCCGACGAGGCCGTAACCGAGGCCGTCCTCAGCCGCGGCGCCGCCAAGGACGGCCTGAAACGCGCCCGGTAGCGGGCTGCGGGAGGGCCGGCCCTACGGCACGACCGTGACCGGCCAGCGGCCCGCCTTCACCAGGCGGACCGCGACCGAGCCGACGATCCGGTGCCCGGCCTGCTCGGAGGCGCCCACCACCACCGCGTCCGCCCGCAGCTCCTCCGCGGCGCCCACCAGGCCCGCGTAGGGGTCCCCGCGGAAGGTGTGGAACTGCCAGCGCACCTCGAAGATGCCCTTCAGCCGCTCCGCCGAGGCACGGATCTCGGCCACCAGCCCCTCGGCGATCTCCCCGGTCGTGTCGGCCACCGGCGCGCCCAGGGCGGCCCCGCCGGCCAGTACCGGCTGGACGTACACCAGGGCCAGCAGCGCGTTCTGCCGCCGGGCCAGCCCCGCCGCGTAGGCCGCCGCCCGGAGCGAGGACTCCGAGCCGTCGACCCCGGCGAGGATCACCTTCGGCCCGTCGGTGCCCCGTTCGAATCCCGTGCTCACGTGCTCCGTCACCTTCCCGAGGCTATCGGGTTCGGCGAGCGGACCGGCGCGGCCCTCCCTACAGTGCCAAGCATGAGTGCCACGCTGGAGGAGACCCGGGGGACCCGCAACCGCTTCCTGCACCGGGTCCCGGATGCCTTCGGGGCGTTCTTCGGGACTCTGGGCCTGGTGTGCGCGCTGCTGGCGCTCTCCCCGACGCTGCGCAGACTGCTGCGGCCCGTGGTGCGCTTCCTCGACGACTTCGTGGTGCCGGTCAGCGAGAACCTCGCCTACGCCGTCTTCCTCTTCCTCCTCGCCGCCGCCCTCGGCACCCGCAAGAAGATCGCCTGGTGGATCGTCGTCACCTATCTGGCCCTGCTGATCCTGGTCGACCTGCTGATCATCGCCGACGGGGACTTCTGGGTCGGCGGCCCCTCGATGGTCCTCGCGGTGGCCGCCCTCGGCGTCCTCGTCGCCGCCCGCAAGGAGTTCTACGCGGCCTCCCGCCCCGGCGCCGTGTGGCGGGCCATGCTGGTGCTCGGCCTCGGGCTGCTCGGCGCCGTGTTCCTCGGCTGGGCCCTCGTCGCGCTCTTCCCCGGGACCCTGCCCAAGGGGCAGTGGCTGGACTGGGCCGCCAAGCAGGTCTTCGGCGGGCTCTTCTCCGCCCGGCAGTTCGACGGCCGCCCGCCCCGCCCCCTCTACTTCCTGCTCGGCCTCTTCGGCGCCCTCGCCCTGCTGAACGCGGCCTCGACCCTGTTCCGCTCGCAGCGGCTGACCGCCGCCCTGCACGGGGACGAGGAGCCCCGCATCCGGGCGCTGCTGGGCGCCTACGGACGGGCCGACTCCCTCGGCTACTTCGCCACCCGGCGCGACAAGGCCGTCGTCTTCGCCCCGAACGGGAAGGCCGCCGTCACCTACCGGGTCGAGGCCGGGGTCTGCCTGGCCAGCGGCGACCCGGTGGGCGACCCCGGCGCGTGGACCCCCGCCATCGACGCCTGGCTCGCCGTCGCCCGCCGCTACGGCTGGCAGCCGGCCGTGATGGGCGCCTCCGAGGACGGGGCGACCGCGTACGCCCGCTCCGGCCTGAGCGCCCTCCAGCTCGGCGACGAGGCCATCCTGCACGTCGCCCACTTCGACCTCGACGGCCGCGACATGCGGGTCACCCGGCAGGCCGTCAACCGGGTCAGGCGGACCGGCGCCACCACCGTCATCCGCCGCCACTCGGCCCTCACCGAGGAGGAGATGCGGACCATCGTCGACCGGGCCGACCGCTGGCGCGACACCGAGACCGAACGCGGCTTCTCCATGGCCCTGGACCGGCTCGGCGACCCCGAGGACGGGGACTGCCTGCTGGTCGAGGCCTTCGACGCGGGCGGCGAACTGATCGCCCTGCTCTCCTTCGTCCCCTGGGGCAAGGACGGGATCTCCCTCGACCTGATGCGCCGCGACCGCTCCGCCCCCAACGGGGTCATGGAGTTCATGGTCGCCCAGCTGTGCGCGGCCGCCCCCGGCCTCGGCGTGCGCCGGATCTCCCTCAACTTCGCCGTGTTCCGCTCCGCCTTCGAGGAGGGCGGCCGGATCGGCGCGGGCCCCGTGCTCAAGCTGTGGCGCCGGCTGCTGCTGTTCTTCTCCCGCTGGTGGCAGCTGGAGGCCCTGTACCGCTCCAACGTCAAGTACGGCCCCGAGTGGTACCCGCGCTTCCTGTGCTACCAGGACGCCGGCTCGCTGGCCCGGGTCAGCCTCGCCTCCGGCATCGCCGAGGGCTTCGTCTCCGTACCCAGCATGCGCAAGCTCTGGGGCAACGGCCACGCCAAGGGCCTCACCGCCCCCGCCAACACCGCCGGGCTGCCCTCCATCGACTCCCTGGGCCTGGACCTCGTCGGCGAGGACGGCGACCGGGCCCCCGCCGAGCGGATGCCCGAACAGGTCCGGGTCCGGCACGCCAAGCTGGAGCGGATCCGGGCCGCCGGAACCGACCCCTACCCGGTCGGGATCCCGCAGCGCACCCACACCGCCGCCGCCCTCCGGGCCGCGCACCCCGGCCGGACCCCCGGCGCCCGCACCGGCGAGCGGGTCACCCTCGCCGGGCGGGTGATGGTCGTGCGCGACCTCGGCGGCGTGGTCTTCGCCGTGCTGCGCGACTGGACCGGCGACGTCCAGCTGATGTTCACCCGCGACGAGTCCGGCCCCGACGTGCTGGACGCCTTCACCTCCCAGGTCGACTTCGGCGACCACGTCGTAGCCACCGGCGAGGTCGGCGCCAGCCGGAGCGGGGAGCCGTCCGTCGTGGTCGGCTCCTGGCAGCTCACCGGCAAGTGCCTGCGCCCCCTGCCCGACAAGCGCAAGGGCCTGGCCGACCCGGAGGCCCGGGTCCGGCGCCGCTACCTCGACCTCGTCGCCAGCCCCGACGCGCGGGACGTCGTACGCGCCCGCTCCAGCGCCGTGCAGGCACTGCGCCAGGGGCTGCTGGACCGCGGCTACCTGGAGGTCGAGACCCCGATGCTCCAGCAGATCCACGGCGGGGCCAACGCCCGCCCCTTCCGCACCCACATCAACGCCTACGACCTCGACCTGTACCTGCGCATCGCCCCCGAGCTGTACCTCAAGCGGCTGTGCGTCGGCGGCATGGAGAAGGTCTTCGAGATGGGCCGCACCTTCCGCAACGAAGGCGTCTCCTACAAGCACAACCCCGAGTTCACGATGCTGGAGGCCTACCAGGCCTTCGCCGACTACGACGTGATGCTCGACCTCACCCGGGAGCTGATCCAGGGCGCCGCCACGGCCGCCTTCGGCTCGCCGGTCGCGCACAAGGCGGGCCCCGACGGCAAGCTCGTCGTCCACGACATCTCCGGGCCCTGGCCGGTCAAGACGATGTACGGGGCCATCAGCGAGGCCCTCGGCGAGGAGGTCGACGCCGACACCGAGGAGCACGTGCTGCGCGTGCTGTGCGACCGGGTGGGAGTGCCGCACGGCCCCGACGACACCCGCGGGGACGTGGTCCTGGAGATGTACGAGCGGCTCGTGGAGGAGCGCACGAAGCTGCCCACCTTCTACAAGGACTTCCCGACCGACGTCTCCCCGCTCACCCGGCAGCACCGCAAGGACCCCCGGCTGGCCGAACGCTGGGACCTGGTGGCCTTCGGCACCGAACTGGGCACCGCCTACTCGGAGCTGACCGACCCCGTCGAGCAGCGCCGCCGGCTGACCGCCCAGTCGCTGCTGGCGGCGGGCGGCGACGCCGAGGCGATGGAGCTTGACAACGACTTCCTCGACGCCCTGGAGTACGCGATGCCGCCCACCGGCGGGCTCGGCATCGGCGTCGACCGGCTGGTCATGTTCCTGACGGGCCTGACGATCCGCGAGACGCTGCCGTTCCCCCTGGTGCGACAGGGCTGATCGACGGGGTGGCTGGTCCGAGGGGGTGACGGGGGCGGGGCGCGTCCGCGCCTCTCGACATCTCCGGCGATGTCGTTGATACGTAGTAATAATGAAAAATGACGAGCCGACAGTGGGACGACGCGTGCTCCTGCGTACCGCCGTCTTCCTCGGAATCGCCGCCGCCTCCGGACTGCTCAGCGCCGGCGAGGGCGGCCCCCAGGGCGGGTCCACGGCCGGCGCCCCCGCGCCCGGCACCCCCGCGCCCGCCCCCGGCGCCCCGGGCCTGCGCCCCGAAGGGCCCCCGGACAAGTCCTACCGGCTGCGGCCCATGACCGCCGAGGCCCCCGCCCGGCCCCCCGCCGCCAAGCCCGCCGTCCGCACCCGGCCCATCCTGGAGCTGCCCGCCGGGCCGGACACCGCCAACGCCATGGTGCTCACCTTCGACGACGGCCCCGACCCCCGCTACACCCCCGCCGTCCTCGACACCCTCGCCCGGTACGGGGTCCGGGCGATGTTCTTCGTCTGCGGGGAGATGGCCACCGAGAACCGCGACCTGCTGCGCCGGATGGCGTCCGAGGGCCATGCCATCGGCAACCACACCTGGACGCACCCGCTCATCCCCAGCCTCTCCCGGTCCGCCCTGGAGGCCGAGATCGGGCGCACGAGCGAGGTCGTGCACCAGGTGACCGGGCAGGCCCCGCTGTGGTTCCGGGCGCCCTACGGGGCGTGGAACCGGGCCGCCTTCGAGATCGGCGCCGACCTGAACATGGAGCCGTTCGCCTGGACCGTGGACACCCTCGACTGGAAGGAGCCCGGGAGCACCACGATCATCTCCCGGGTGCTGTCGGGTGCCGGGCCGGGGGTGGTCGTGCTGAACCACGACGCCGGCGGCGACCGTTCGCAGACCGTCAGGGCGCTGGAGGCGTACCTTCCGCAGCTGATCGGGCGCGGCTACCGGATGACGCTGCCGACCCGCTGAGGCCGGCGGCCCGGCCCGCTCCCGCCGGGGGAGCGGGCCGCGTGGTGAACCGCCGCGTCAGCGGGCCGCCACCATCCGGGCGAAGACGACCACGTTGCCGTCGTAGCCCTTGGCCTTGGAGTAGCTGCCGCCGCAGGTGATCACGCGCAGCTCCGGGTGGCCGGTGTCCCCGTACACCCGGGAGCCGGGGAAGGCCTCCTTCGAGAACACCTCCACGCCGTACACCTCGAAGACCGCGGTCCGCCCGTCGTAGCGCTCCACCTCGACGCGGCTCCCCGGCTTGAGCGAGCCGAGGCCGTAGAAGACCGCCGGGCCCTGCGCGTTGTCCACGTGGCCCACGATCACCGCGGAGCCCTGCTGGCCCGGCGAGATGCCGTTGAGGTACCAGCCCGCCAGGTTGCGGTCCTGTGGCGGCGGGGCGTCGATCCAGCCCTGCGCGTCCAGCCCGACCGTCATCACCGGCGCGTCCACGTTGATCGTCGGAATCCGGATGCGCTGCACCGACGAGTGCTCCAGCACCTCCAGGTCCGCCGGCGGCCTGGGCGCCTGGGCCGGCAGGTGCTCCGCGCGCGCGACGGCCGCCGCGGCGGCCGGCTGCGGCGGGCCTTCCCCGGCGTTCGCCCCGTTCCTCATCATGGCGAGGCCGCTGAGCATGACCAGCGCGAGCGCTCCCCAGGGGGAGCGTCTCCTCGGCCGCTGCTCGCACTCGTCCTCGGTCATGGCTCTCCCTTCCCGACGCGGGGGTCCCGACCCGCGTTCCAGTCCCTCCCCGGTACGCCCTTCTTCACGCACGCTAAGGGTGCACGCCCGGGACGGCGATCGGGGAAGGGCGAACGGGTGGCCGCGTCCGGTCGGGGTGCGCCCATCCAGGTATTCGTCACATAAATGCCTGACGGCTCATGACCTGCGGATCCGTCAGATGATCGGTGCGCGCTTCGGCGTGTCGCTCAACCGGGCGGCCCAAAGGCGGAAATGCGCTGGTTGCACGGTGGCCCGAGGGTTCGTGATGGGAGGCGTTCTCGTCGATCTGCCCGGGCCACCGCTCCGGGGCGCTTCCCGCTGGAGGTTCCACCATGCGTGTTCTGCGCGCTCTCACCGTGACGGCGGCCGCCTGCGCCGCGATCGGTCTCAGTGCCCCGTTCGCCGCCGCGAACTCGCCGCAGGGCGGCGGCAACGGGCCCAGCAACGTCACCGTCAACCCGTACTCCGTGCACCAGGGCGCCTCGATGCAGGTCAGCGCCTCCGGCTGCGGCCACGGCGGCACGGTCTGGTCGAACGGCAACTTTCCGCAGACCAACCTTTCGGCCGGCTCCATCGGCTTCGCGACGGTCCGGATCTTCAACCACGCCTCGCCGGGCAACCACACGCTGTCCGTCAAGTGCCACGACAACAGCCTCGTCGCCACGCACCGGTTCACGATCCTGCCGGGCAACGGAGCGCAGGGCGGCCTCGGCGGCTCCTTCGGCCCGTCCACCGCCGAGACGGCCATCGGCGCGGGCCTCGTCGGCGCGGCCGCGCTCGGTGCGGGCGCGCACGTGATCCGCCGCCGCCGTCCCGCCGGCTCCCGCGGCTGACGCGCCCGCCGGCCGGCCGCGGCCACGGTACGCCCCGGGTCCTCGACCCGGGGCGACCGGCCGGTGGCACGGGCGGGGTGCGGGGTCAGTGGCCGCGCGACGGGCGGCGCCGGCGCACGGCGTACGCGGTACCGCCCGCGGCGGCGGCGAAGAGGGCGGCACCCACCCCGAGTTCCACGGGGTCCATCCCGGCCACGCTGCCGCCGAGACCGCCGCGCACGCCGAGGGCGGCCGGGGTGCTGCGCTGGGCCGCGACCGGGGCCGAGGCGCGCGCGGTGGGCGTGATCCGGGCGGCCGGGGCGGTGCGCACGGCGGTGGGAGCGGCCGTGGGGGCGGTCGTGGGGGCGGTGGCTCGCGGCCGGACGCCGATGGTGGGCTCCGCGGAGGGGGTGCGGCGGACGCCGGCGGTGGAGCTGGTGCTGGGCGTCGACGTGGCGCCGGCGATGGTGAGGTCGGCGGAGCCGTTCTCCCCGTTGCAGGTGAAGGTGACGGAGTACAGGGCTCCGCGCCGGGCGTCCCTGTCCACCGTCACCCGGACGGTCTGGCCGCGCGGGATGCTCACGGTGTCGAAGACGCCGGAGGAGGCGGTGGCGTACGCGGCGTCGCAGTCGCTGACCGACAGGATCACCTGACCGCCCGGGGCGACCGTGGACGGGATGAGGGCGAAGGCGAAGGAGGTCACGGGCGCGGCCTGGGGCGCCGGCGCCGCGGGTGCGGTCCCGGGCGCCACGGCGGCGGGCGCGCAGAACGCGCCGAGCGCGATGAGGGCGCCGGCGCTGAGCAGGGCGGTGGCGGAGCCGCGTATCGCACCCATGGTCGGTCCTCCGGATCCCGGGACGCACTCGCGCAGCGTTTGCGCAGGTGGGGGTCGTGCGCCTCGTTGTCCGCCACGCTAGGCGCCGGTCCGGTGACCCGCGATCAGGAGCGGGCGAATGGGGCACGGCCGTAGGCCGAACCGGCGACGGGGGGCCCGCTCCCGGTTTCCCGGGAGCGGGCGCCCGTTCAGCTCTTGAGGCCCAGGTGCGGGAACTGGGCGAGGAACGGCTCCGCGGTGGCGGAGATGCCGCGCCCGAAGGGCGAGTCGAAGTCCCAGATGAGGAAGAGCAGGAAGGCGATCAGCGCGCTGAACAGGCCGGCCAGCAGCATCTCGCGGAAGGAGCGGCGGATCTGCAGGGTGAAGATCAGGCCCACCGTGACCAGGGCCCCGGCGATCAGCCCGAACCACACCACGCCGGGCATGGTGGCCCCGGCGCTCTGGCCGCGCGCGTTGCGGGCGTCGTCCACGATCGCGACCTGGTCGACCAGCGGCTGATAGGCCTGTCCCTCGTGGTCGGTCTGCGGCTCGTAGTCGGTGACGTCGCGGCGGATCTTCTCCAGCAGCTCCCCGCTGCGTTCGGTGACGTCCTCGCCGTCGGCCATCCTCCGCCACTCCGTGTCGACCACGTAGGTCACGTACGCGTCGACGTCGGCGCGGATCCTCCCGCGCACCTCGGCCGGGTAGACCTGGGAGCGGACGCTGATCTCGTGCAGGGCCTGCGCCTCCTGGCGCACGTACTCCTGGGCGGCCCCGCGGCCCTCCCAGACGCCCGCGATCGCCAGGCCCAGGACGATCGCGTAGATCACCCCGATCATCATCGTCATGTACTCGATGACGTCCGGGGTCTCGTTCGGATCGTCGTCCTCGCCGATCCTGCGGTGGTTGAAGAAGGCGATGGACAGCACCACGGCACAGGCCGCGGCCATCGCGAGGGACAGGACGAGCCATTCCGACAAGATGACTCCCAATCGATGAGCGGTGGGTGCGGCCTAGCGCGGGCGCAGCGCGACGATCGCGAGCACGGCGGGGGCGGCGGTCATGAGGGTGAAGGTGACCGGTGAGATGTGGTGCTCCACCGGCTTGCGGGCGGGGGTGTGGTAGCTGGGGCGGGCGACGGGCTTGGGCTTGGGCGCGGGGGCCGGCGCCGGCGGGGGCGGCGGCGCGGGCGCGGGCGGGGGCGGCGCGGGCGCCTTGAACACCCGGGGCGGCGCGGGCGGCGGTGGCGGCTTCGGCGCCGGTTCGGGCGGTGGCGGCGGGGCCGGGGCCGGCCGGGGCGGCTCGGGGGCCGGCTTCGGCGGCGGTGGCGGGGTGGGCTTGGGCGGCGGCTTCGGCGGCGGAGGGGGTGGCGGCGGGGGCGGCGGCTTGGGGGTCGGCTTGGGCGGGCACGGCGGTGGAGGCGGCGGGCAGTCGTGCGCGTGGCCCTTGCCGCGGTGGCCGCAGGTGTGTCCGTTGCCGTGGCCGCCGTGATGTCCGCCACCCCGGCCGGCCCCGCTGCCGCCGCTGCCGGCGTACGCGTACAGCTCGACGACGGTCTCGCCGCCGGCGGAGCCGACCGCCGCGTAGGCGCAGCTATCGGCCACGGCCGGCGTGGCGGAAAGCGATGCCCACAGCAGGACCGGGACCGCCAGCAGACGTCTGGCTAAGGCTCTGTTCACCCCGGGAGCATGGGCCCGCGCGCGCCCGCGCACGCGAGGCCCGGTTCCGGTTCGCCTGATCGGGTGGAGTGTGGAGCGTAGATGTTTGAGCCAGCCCCGGACGGCTTCCAAGGGCGCGCGGTCGAAATCTCACATCGTATTTGTCGGTTTCTTCTTCGCAGGTGGCGGGGTCCGCACGTGCCTTTGGTGTGTGACCAAGAACGGACCGCCAATTTCCGCTTTTGCTCGCCCTGTTGGGAAATGATCAGTACATTCGGCTCGGACAGCAGTCCGACCACCGTCCCGCCCGGGACGGAACCCGCCCGAACCACGGCACGACGAGGCTTGGAGACCCCGATGGAACGCCCCGCCTGGGCCCCGCCAGGCATCGACATATCGGTGCCCAGTGTGTCCCGCATCTACGATTACTACCTGGGCGGCTCCCACAATTTCGAGGTCGACCGCCAGGCCGCCCGCCGCGCCATGGAGTTCATGCCGGGCCTGCCCAAGATCATGCAGGCCAACCGGGCCTTCATGCGCCGCGCCGTCCGGCACGCCGTGGCCGAGGGTGTCACCCAGTTCCTCGACATCGGCTCCGGCATCCCGACCTTCGGCAACGTCCACGAGATCGCCCGGGCCGCCAGCCCCGAGGCCCGCGTCGTCTACGTGGACCACGACCCGGTGGCCGTTGCCCACAGCCGCGCCGTCCTGGCCGGGGACGACCGCACCGGCGTCGTCCCCGCCGACCTGCGCAAGCCGAAGGACATCCTCGGCTCCGCCGAGGTCGGCCGGCTGCTGGACCTGGAACGGCCCGTCGCGCTGCTCCTCGTCGCCGTACTGCACTTCCTGGAGGACACCGACCGGCCGTACGAGGCCGTCGCCGAGCTGCGCGACGCGCTGGCCCCGGGCAGCCTGCTGGTCCTCACCCACGCCTCCTACGAGGGCATCCCGCTGAGCGAAGAGGTCGCGGGCGGTGCCGTAGGCGTCTACCGCGACATCCGCAACCCGCTCGTCATGCGCAGCCACGAGCAGATCACCGGCTTCTTCGACGGGTTCGAGCTGCTGGAGCCAGGCCTGGTGTCCATGCCCGACTGGCGCCCCGAGAACACCGGGCCCCTCGCGGAGGGCGAGCAGCCCGAGGACCCGTACGCCTTCTCGGGCTACGGCGGCGTGGGACGCAAGGCGTGAGACTCCCCGCCCCGACGCCGCCGCCCGCCGGCCCGCGCCCGGCCGGCCCCGCCTCCGCGAAGCCCGCCTCCGCGCCCGGGACCGCCACTCCCGGGACCGCCGCTCCCGGGACCGCCGCTCCTGGTGCCGGCTCCGCCGCCGGCGGGGCGCAGGCCGCCGGACGGCAGGTGCCCCCGCAGGCCACGGCGGACCCCGGCCGGCAGCCCGGCCCGCACCAGGGCCGGGCGCCGGTGCGTGAACTGCGCAGCGGGCTGGAGGACCGGATCGCCCGCTTCGCCACCATCTGGGGCCGGGCGATCTTCCCCGTCACGGCGACCTCCCTGACCCGCCCCGAGTTCGAACAGCACCTCGTCCCCCTCACCCGGACCCTGACCGAGGCCCTGCACGCCCGCCCCTTCGACGCAGGCGTCGCCCAGGGTGTCGGCGCCGAGCTCGTCGCCGTGCACTGCACCGACCCCGAGGCGCTCGCAGGCACGCTCGGGGTGGTCGAGTCCTACCTCGTGCTCTACTGCGGGCCCGACGGCGCCGGGACCGAGGGCACGGAGGAGTACCGCTCCCGCTGCGCCCGGCTCCAGCACGGCATAGCCGCCGGCTTCGCCCGCGCGCTGCGCGAGCGCACCCTGCGCGAGCAGGAGGCCATCGCCCGCTCCGCGCTGACCGCCCGCACCGACGCCCAGCAGGCCCTGCACGCCAGCGAGGAGCGCTTCCGGGCGGTCTTCGAGGGCGCGGCCGTCGGCATCGGCATCGCCGACCTCGACGGCAACGTCCTCGAGGTCAACGACACCCTGCTGAAGATGTTCGGCGGCCTGGAAGGCCACGTCCGCAGCCGCAACGTCAGCGAATGGGGCCACCCCGACGACACCCCGCACGTCTGGCGCATGTACGGGGAGCTCGTGCGCGGGGAACGCGAGCACTACCGCGTCGAGAAGCCCTACTACCGCCACGACGGCACCGTGCTGTGGACCAACCTGACGGTGTCCCTGCTGCGCGACGCCGACGGAGTGCCCCAGTACCAGCTGGCCCTGATGGAGGACACCACCGAACGCCGGCTGCTCAACCTCCGGCTGCGCTACGAGGCCACCCACGACGCGCTGACCGGGCTGCCCAACCGCACGCTGTTCTTCGAGCGGCTGGAGAAGGCCCTGGGCGGCGCCCCCGGCAGCCGCTTCGGCCTGTGCTACCTCGACCTGGACGGCTTCAAGACGGTCAACGACAGCCTCGGCCACTCGGCGGGGGACCGGCTCCTCGTCGAGGTGGCCGACCGGCTGCAGAGCTGCGCCACCGGCCCCGGCGAGGTCGTGGCCCGCCTCGGCGGCGACGAGTTCGTCGCCCTCACCACCGGCCCCGCCGCCGACACCGGCGAGGAACCCGGCGAGAAGGTGACCGACCTCGCGGTGCGCATCCTGTCCGCGCTCTCCACCCCGATCCGGCTGGAGGGCCGGGAGCTGTCGGTGCGCGGCAGCATCGGCATCGTCGAGGGCCGCGCGGGGGAGCGCACCCCGGCGGAGGTGCTGCGCAGCGCCGACATCACCATGTACCGGGCCAAAGCGGCCGGCGGCAACCGCTTCGAGTTCGCCGATGCGGAGGCCGACGCCCGCGCGATCACCCGCCACGGCCTGACCAACGCCCTGCCGGCGGCGCTGGAGCGTGGCGAGTTCTTCATCGAGTACCAGCCCCTGGTGCACATGCACGACGGCAGCGTGCACGGTGCGGAGGCGCTGGTGCGCTGGTCGCACCCCCAGTACGGGGTGCTCGGACCGGACCGTTTCATCCCGCTCGCCGAGCGGACCGGGCTGATCGTGCCGCTCGGGCGGTGGGTGCTCGAGGAGTCCGTCCGCCAGGCCCGCAACTGGCAGCGCCAGCACGGTGGGGCCGCCCTGCGCGTCAACGTCAACCTCTCGCCGACCCAGCTCCACCACCCCGGCCTGGTCGCCGACACCGTCCGGGTGCTGGAGGCCTCCGGGCTCGCCCCGGGCGCCCTGTGCCTGGAGGTCACCGAGTCGGCGCTGATCGGGGCCGACGACGAGCTCCTCGAACCGCTGCGCCGGCTCGCCGCGCTCGGCGTGGACATCGCCCTCGACGACTTCGGCACCGGCTACTCGAACCTGGCCAACCTGCGCCGCCTCCCGGTCAGCGTCCTGAAGCTGGACCGCTCCTTCACCCAGGGGATGCAGCAGCAGCCGGCCGACCCCGTCGACGTCAAGATCGTGGAGGGCATCGTCTCCCTGGCCCACAGCCTGGAACTGGCGGTGACCGTGGAGGGGGTGGAGACCGGCGCCCAGGCGGCCCAGCTCCGCGCCCTCGGCTGTGACACCGCCCAGGGCTGGTACTACGCCCGGCCCGGCGCCCCGGACCGGATCCACGCCCTCTCCCTCTCGGACGCGGTGCCCACCCCCTGAGCCGCCCCCGGCCGGGTCCCGGAGTGGTCAGCCCAGGCCGGCCTCCGTCCCCCGGCCGGGCTCGCGCACCGCGGCCAGGACCCGCCGGTGCCGCTCGGAGGTGTCGGCCAGCACCCGCGCGGCCGCCGGCAGCCGCTCGGCCTCGTACCCGTCGAGCACCTGCGCCCCGGCCTTCCCGGTCAGGGCCGCGCCCAGCGTCCGGCCGAGGGCCATAGCGTCCTGGATGCCGGTGTTCATCCCGAGCCCGCCGGCCACCGAGTGGACATGGGCCGCGTCCCCGGCGAGGAAGGCCCGGCCCTCGCGCATCCGGGCGGCCATGCGGACGTTGACCCGCCAGGTGGAGAGCCAGGCCGCCCCGGCGAGCCGTATCCCCTCCATCCGGGCGTGCCGGTCGAAGAGCCGCTGGAAGCCCTCCAGCGAGGGCGGCACCGGTTCGCCGTCGGCGCCCGGCTCGGGTGAGGCCTGGAGCTGGAACACCGGCGTCCCCGGTATCGGACAGAGCATCATGGCCCCGCCGTCCGAGGTGAACCACTGGTGCCAGACGTCCCGGCTCAGGTCCGGGGCCGTCACGTCGCCCAGCACCATCGTCTCGCTCTCCTCCGTGGTCCCCTCGAAGGCGATCCCGAGGAGCCTGCGGGTCGTGCTCCGGCCGCCGTCGCACCCGGCGAGGTACCCGGCGCGGACCGCGCCGCCGTCCGCCAGCCGCGCGGTCACCCCCTGCGGGTCCTGCTCGATCCCGGTGACCCGGGCACCGTGCTCCACCCGGACGCCGAGGGAGGCGAGGTGTTCGCGCAGGACGTCCTCGATCTGCCACTGCCCCATGAACAGGATGTCCGTCAGGCGCGTGTCGTTGACGTGCGCGCCGTCGAAGTACTTGCGCAGCACCAGCTCCCGGCCCACCTCGGAGATCCGGCCGAGCACGCCGAGGTCCGCCATCGCGTCGAGGCCGTCCCGGTTGAGGCTCTTGCCGCGGGACTCGCGGTGCGGACCGGGCCGCTGGTCGAGGACGCGGACCGGGATGCCCCGGCGGGCGAGGTCGCAGGCCAGCGTGAGTCCGGTGGGCCCGGAGCCCACGATCAGTACGTCGCTCATCGGAGTGTCCTCTCGTCGGTGCCGAATCGCTCGATGACCCAAGGAAAGCGCGACCCGGGCAAAAAAGCAACCCGGTAACGAAATTAACCTGGTCATTGTTTTCGTGGTACGGTGGGGGCATGGAGAACACCACGGGTTCGCGCACGGGACTGCGCGAGAGCAAGAAGGCGCGTACGCGGCAGCAGCTGGCCGCCACCGCGCTCGAACTCTTCCTCGAACGCGGCTTCGACGCCGTGTCGGTGGCCGACGTCGCCGCCGCGGCCGAGGTGTCCAAGCCCACCCTGTTCCGCTACTTCCCGAGCAAGGAGGACCTGGTCCTCGACCGGTTCGCCGACCATCAGGACGAGGCGGCCCGGATCGTGCGCGACCGGCCCGGGGGCCTGACCCCGGTGCGGGCGGTCCACGAGCACTTCCTGGCGGCGCTCGCCGAGCGGGACCCCATCACCGGTCTCTGCGACCATCCGGACGTGCTCGCCTTCCAGGAACTGCTGTACTCCACCGCGAGCCTGCAGACGCGGATCGCCCACTACACGGCCGGCGAGGTGGAAGTGCTCGCGGCCGCCCTGGAGGCGGAGGGAGTCCCCCCGTTCACCGCGCGGCTGGCGGCGCTGCACCTGGTGACCGTCCGCCACGAGCTGGGCCGGGAGAACTGGCGCCGGATCTCCGCCGGCCAGAGCGCCGACGCGGCCTACCCCGCCGCCGTCGCCGAAGCCGACGGGGCCTTCGCCATGCTGGCCGACGGACTCGACCGGACCCTCGGGCCGCTCATACCCTCCTGACACCGGCGGAAGTGACGGCCGGGAAGCCGGGTCGCGGAGGCGGGTGAGCGCATGATCGCCAGGTATGTCACCGAACTGGTCGGGGCGTTGGAGCAGCACGGCGAACGGCCGGCGCTCGGCGCCGGCCCCGGCGCCGGGGTCCTGCGGTTCCGTGAGGTGCTGGACGCCGTGTACCGGCTGGCCGGGGCGCTGGACGACGCCGGCGTCCGGCGGGGCACGGGGCTGGCCTGCGTGACGGGCGGCAACCCGCCGGAAGCCCTGCTGGTGCGGCTCGCCGCGCACGTGCTGGGCGCGCGGCTGACCCAGGTCGTGGGCGGACCGGCCGTCCACGGCGTGGAGTTCATCCTGCGGGACTGCCGCCCCGGCCTGGTGGTGCACGACGTTCCGGTGCCGGAGACCGGTGCGCCCCGGCTCGGCCTGGCCGCGCTGCTCGCGGCGGCGGCCGAACGCGAGCCCGCGGAAGTACCGGTGCGGGCACGGGAGCAGGACGTCGCCCGCGTCATGTACACCGGCGGGACCACGGGACGGCCCAAGGGGGTGGCCTCGACCTTCGGAGCCCTGGCGGCGCGCGACACCGGGCGCGGAGCCCGCTGGACGGAATCGGCGTACCTCTCGGTCACCACCCTGGCCCAGCGTTCCGGCGGCCGGTGCCTGGAACAGCTGCGGGCCGGCGGCAGGGTGGAGATCCTCGACCCCTTCGCGCCGCGGGAGTTCGCCGCCGCCTGCCGGCGCCTGGGCCGGGTGTCCACGTACCTGACGCCCCCGATGCTCTACCGGCTGCTGGACGACCCGGCGACCGCTGAGGGGATCCCGGGCCTGGAGGCCGTCTCGTACGGCGCCTCGCCCGTCCTCCCCGAGCGTCTGGGCGAGGCCGTGACCCGGTGGGGCGTGCGCTGGCGGCAGGGCTACGGGATGAACGAGGCCGCCGTGATCTGCCGGCTCACCCCCGACGACCACGACGCCGCCGTGGCCGGCCGCCCCGAGCTGCTGGCATCGGCGGGCCGTCCCGCGGCCGGGGTGGAGATCCAGGTGCGGGACGACAGCGGCGCCGTACTGCCCGCCGGCCGCGCGGGCGAGGTGTGGGTCCGCTCGGAGACGGTCATGTCCGGCTACTGGAACCAGCCCGCCCTGACGGCCGAAGTGCTGCGCGGAGGATGGCTGCGCACCGGGGACGTCGGGCACGTCGGTGACGGCGGGTACCTCTACCTCGACGACCGGGTCAAGGACATCGTGATCGTCAACGGCGCCAACATCTACTGCCTGCCGGTCGAGGCGTCACTCGCACGGCACCCCGCCGTGGCCCAGGCGGTGGTCGTCGGCCGCCCCAGCGCGCTCACCGGCGAGGAGGTCTGCGCCTTCCTCGTACCGGCCCCCGGCTGCGAGCCGAGCCGCGCCGCGGCCTCCGACGCCTGTGACCTGGTGGAGCGGGAACTGGCCCCGGCCCACCGCCCGACAGCCGTGTTCTGGGAACGGGAGATCCCGCTGACCGGCCGCGGCAAGCCGGACAAGCGCCGCCTGCGCAGGCGCGCCGCGTCCGGCACCCCGCCGCGTCCGGCACCCTGAACCGGTCCTACGCGGACCAGCGCGGGCGGCAGAAGTCGTCCAGCCAGCTCGTCCACGCCGGCACGTCGAGTTCCTCAGAGGTGAAGAGGTACGAGCCGATGGATCCGGGGATGACCTCGACCGAGTCCGGCCGGGCCGTGATGACGGTCATCTCCAGCTGGTCCCGACGGTTGTAGGAGGTCGGGAACCACGCGCGGAATGCCATGAGTTGTTTCCTCCCTGTCGGGTCAAGCTGATCACCTCGGGGGAGTCTAGGACCCCGCTGTCGCAGCACCGGGCCGTCTCTTCCGGATCTGGCTCCCCCGGCCACCGCTGGGGGAGGTGCGGGCTTGACCGGCAAGATCCGGAAGGGACTGCCTAGGCGTCCGGGAACCAGGAGCGGCCCGCCGCCCAGTGGGACGCCCAGCCCGTGAAGCCGGGGGTGCCCGGCATCACGGCGTCGGGGGAGTCGGGGCCGAAGGGCATGGCGCCCTCGCCCGCGATCTGCCAGACGTGGCCGCGCTGGGGGCCGGTGACGATCAGGTGCCAGTACATGCCGCAGCCGTCGGTGCCCAGCAGCAGCGAGCCGTGGTCGAACACCGGGTCCGTCAGGGCCTCGAACTCCCCCTCCGACAGTTCGGCCTCGTCGTCCTCCGCCTCCCACAGCCAGGCCGCCGTGAGCGGGAAGGGCTCGGCGAGCAGGCGTTCGGGGCGGTCGGTGCCCCAGTCCGGGGGCGTCTGGGCGAGCGGCAGCAGGCCGTAGTAGGGCGGTCCGGCGCGCAGGCCGTCGCAGATCTCCGCCACGAACGTGCGGTAGGGCTCCGGGAGCACGACGCCGTGTTCCGCCTCGAAGGAGCGCACCGCCTCCCAGCCGGCCGGCGGCACGGCCCCGGGGCGGGTGGCGAAGATCTCCCGGAGGGCGGCGAGCTCGGCGGGGTCGGCGGTTTCCGTGTTCATGCCGGCCATCATGCAAGAGCAGGGCGACGGGCCGGGCCCCCGGGTCCGGTCGGCCGGCCCGACCTCCGGGTCTGGCCGGAGCGGCAGGCAGGGCCGAGGTCCGGATCAGTCGCCGACCAGCATGCGCTTCAGCTCGCGCGCCGCCCGTGGGGGTGCCACGTCCGTGCGGTGGGCCAGGGCGATGGTGCGGCGCAGCGGGGAGCCCGCGAGGCGGGTGGCGCGCAGGCCCGGGCCGGCGTGCTCGACCACCATGGCCGGGACCACCGCGATGCCCAGCCCGGCCCGGACGAAGCCCAGTACGGCGTCCATCTCCCCGCCCTCCACCGTGAACACCGGCTCGAACCCGGCCGCCCGGCACGCCGCCACCGTCAGGTCCCGCAGGTCGTAGCCGTGGCGGAACATCACCATCGGCTCCTCGCGCAGGTCGGCGATGGCCGGCTCCCCGCCGCCCGCCGGGGGCGGGAGGTCCGCGGACGAGACCACCACCAGGTCCTCCGTCAGCAGCTCCACCGTGGTCAGCGCGGGCGCGGACGGCGGCAGCGGCAGCGCGATCAGGGCCAGGTCCAGCACCCCGCGCGCGAGTTCCCGTACGAGGTCCAGCGAGCCGCTCTCCTCGATCAGCAGCTCGATGCCCGGGTGTGCCGTGTGGAAGGCGCGCAGCACCCCCGGCAGCAGGCCGGTGCACACGCTCGGGGTCGCCCCCAGCCGCACCCGGCCGCGCCGCAGCTGCGCCAGCTCCTGCACCTCCAGCCGCGCCGTGTCCGCGTCCGCGAGGATCCGCCGCGCCAGCGGCAGCAGCGCCTCACCCGCGTCCGTCAGTGCGATGTTCCCCCGCGCCCGGCTGAACAGTTCGGCGCCCAGCTCCCGTTCGAGCGCCTTGATCTGCTGGGACAGCGAAGGCTGCGCCACGTGCTCCCGCTCCGCGGCGCGCGTGAAGTGACGGGTCTCGGCGACGGCCACGAAATAGACCAGCTGCTGGAACTGCATGCCCCCACGCTAGCGCCCTCCATAGGTTCTGCCTATCGCGATCAGCTCCACCATGTCTTGGACCTCTCGGGACCTTGGTCCTTACCGTCGACGGCATGGCTCTGGCAACGCGGACGGATCGACGGCCGTCCACCACGCGCACGCTCTGGGACTCCACCGTCGGCAAGAAGTCCGTGATGGCCGCATCAGGCCTGGTGATGCTCGGCTACCTCGTCGTGCACATGCTCGGAAACCTGAAGATCTTCTTCGGGGCGGACGAGTTCAACGGCTACGCCCACTGGCTGCGCACCCTCGGCGCCCCCTTCCTGCACCACGAGTGGGCCCTGTGGATCGTCCGCGTCGTCCTCGTCGCCGCCGTCGTCGCCCACGCCGTCTGCGCCTACCAGCTCAGCCGCCGCGACATCAGGGCCCGCCCGGTCAAGTACGCCCGCAAGCGCCGCCGCGCCGGCTACGCCACCCGCACCATGCGCTGGGGCGGCGTCATCCTCGGCCTCTTCATCGTCTGGCACCTCCTCGACCTGACCACCCTCACCGTCAACGAGCGCGCCTGGGCCGGCCACCCCTACGAGAACGTCCTGGCGACCTTCTCCACCTGGTACGGGAACACGGTCTACATCGTGGCCATGGCCGCCCTCGGCCTGCACGTCCGCCACGGCTTCTGGAGCGCCGCCCAGACCCTCGGCGCGGGCAACGCCCGGCGCGACCGGACCCTGAAGTCCCTGGCCAACGCCCTGGCCCTCGTCCTCTTCGCGGGCTTCGTGTCCGTCCCCGTCGCCGTCATGACCGGAGTGGTGAGCTGACCATGAGCACCGAGTACACCACCTACACCACCTACACCACCGGCGAGCCCGTCCGCGACACCAAGGCCCCCGAGGGCCCGATCGCCGAACGCTGGGACCGCCGCCGCTTCGAGGCCAAGCTGGTCAACCCGGCCAACCGCCGCAAGCACACCGTGATCGTCGTCGGCACCGGCCTGGCGGGCGGTGCCGCCGGCGCGACCCTCGCCGAGCAGGGCTACCACGTGGTCCAGTTCTGCTTCAGCGACTCCCCGCGCCGCGCCCACTCCATCGCCGCCCAGGGCGGCATCAACGCCGCCAAGAACTACCGCAACGACGGGGACTCCGTACACCGGCTCTTCTACGACACCGTCAAGGGCGGCGACTTCCGCGCCCGGGAGTCCAACGTCCACCGCCTCGCCCAGATCTCCGTGGAGATCATCGACCAGTGCGTGGCCCAGGGCGTCCCCTTCGCCCGCGAGTACGGCGGCCTCCTCGACACCCGCTCCTTCGGCGGCGTCCAGGTCTCCCGCACCTTCTACGCCCGCGGCCAGACCGGCCAGCAGCTGCTGCTCGGCGCCTACCAGGCGCTGTCCCGGCAGATCGCCGCCGGCAACGTCGAGCTGCACGCCCGCACCGAGATGCTCGACCTGATCACCGTCGACGGGGTGGCCCGCGGCATCGTCGCCCGCGACCTGATCACCGGCAGCATCGACACGTACTACGCCGACGCCGTGGTCCTGGCCAGCGGCGGCTACGGCAACGTCTTCTACCTCTCCACCAACGCCATGAACTCCAACGCGACCGCCGTGTGGCGGGCGCACCGGCGCGGCGCGTACTTCGCCAACCCCTGCTTCACCCAGATCCACCCCACCTGCATCCCGCGCACCGGCGACCACCAGTCCAAGCTGACCCTGATGAGCGAGTCCCTGCGCAACGACGGCCGCATCTGGGTCCCCAAGGCCAAGGGCGACACCCGCCCCGCCGCCGAGATCCCCGAGGACGAGCGGGACTACTACCTGGAGCGGATCTACCCCTCCTTCGGCAACCTCGTCCCCCGCGACATCGCCTCCCGCGCCGCGAAGAACGTCTGCGACGAGGGGCGCGGCGTCGGCCCCGGCGGCCAGGGCGTCTACCTCGACTTCGCCGACGCCATCCGCCGCATGGGCCGCGACAAGGTCGCCGAGAAGTACGGAAACCTCTTCGAGATGTACGAGCGGATCACCGCCGAGGACCCGTACGAGGTCCCGATGCGGATCTACCCGGCCGTCCACTACACGATGGGCGGACTGTGGGTCGACTACGACCTCCAGACCACCGTCCCCGGCCTGTTCGCGATCGGCGAGGCCAACTTCTCCGACCACGGTGCCAACCGCCTCGGCGCCTCCGCCCTGATGCAGGGCCTCGGCGACGGCTACTTCGTCCTCCCCTCCACCATCAACGACTACCTCGCCCGCCACCCGCACCCGGAACCCGTCGACGACAGCCACCCGGAGGCCGCCGCCGCGGTCCGCGAGACCCGCGACTGCCTCGCCAAGCTCCTCGCCGTCGACGGCGACCGCACCCCCGACTCCTTCCACCGTGAGATCGGCGAACTCATGTGGGAGTACTGCGGCATGTCCCGCACCGAGGAGGGCCTGCGCAAGGCCCTCGCCCGGATCCCCGAGATCCGCGAGGAGTTCTGGCGGCGGATCAAGGTCCCCGGCAGCGGCGAAGAGTTCAACCAGTCGCTGGAGAAGGCCAACCGCATCGTCGACTACCTGGAACTCGCCGAGCTGATGTGCCTCGACGCCCTCCACCGCGCCGAGTCCTGCGGAGGCCACTTCCGCGAGGAGTCCCAGACCCCGGACGGCGAAGCCGCCCGCCGCGACGAGGAGTTCGGCTACGCCGCCGCCTGGGAGTACCAGGGCACCGGTGCCGCCCCCGTCCTGCACAAGGAAGACCTCGTCTTCGAGTACGTCCACCCCACCCAGCGGAGCTACGCATGAAGCTCACCCTGCGCGTCTGGCGCCAGCAGAACCCCGACGCCCCCGGCGCCATGGCCTCCTACGAGGTCGACGGCATATCGAAGGACATGTCCTTCCTGGAGATGCTCGACACCCTCAACGAGGACCTCATCCTGCGCGGCGAGGACCCGGTCGCCTTCGACCACGACTGCCGCGAGGGCATCTGCGGCGCGTGCAGCCTCGTCATCAACGGCGACGCCCACGGCCCCGAACGCACCACCACCTGCCAGCTCCACATGCGCTCCTTCGCGGACGGCGACACCATCGACGTCGAACCGTGGCGGGCCTCGGCCTTCCCCGTGGTCAAGGACCTCGTAGTGGACCGCAGCGCCTTCGACCGCATCATCCAGGCCGGCGGCTACATCACCGCCCCGACCGGATCCGCCCCCGAGGCGCACGCCACCGCCGTGCCCAAGCCGGCCGCCGACTCCGCCTTCGAACACGCCGAGTGCATCGGCTGCGGCGCCTGCGTCGCGGCCTGCCCCAACGGCTCCGCGATGCTGTTCACCTCCGCCAAGATCAACCACCTGAACGTGCTCCCGCAGGGCTCGCCCGAGCGCGAGACGCGGGTGCTGGACATGGTGGCGCGGATGGACGAAGAGGGCTTCGGCGGCTGCACCCTGACCGGCGAGTGCGCGACCGCCTGCCCCAAGGGGATCCCGCTGCCGTCGATCGCCGCGATGAACAAGGAGTGGCTGCGGGCCCTGCGCAAGGCCTGACCACCGAGGCGCCCCGCCCGGGTGCCGTCCCCCGCACCCCCGTACGGGCCGCCCCCGGCCCCCTGCCTGGGCCGATCGGCTGACCCGATCCGCCGACCGGGCGCTCGTACGGGCCGTACGCCGCGCCGTGCCCCGGCCCGGTCCGGTGCGTGGGGTTCAGTGGACCCCATGCCCCAAGCCCCCGCCGGGTCCGGACCGTGCCGCCGCACCGCGCTGGCCGCCGCCCTCGCCTGCCTGGCCGCGGCCGGCTGCACGGCCGAGGACACCGCGACCCGCAGGAGGCCGCCCGGCCCCGCCCCCGGCCGGCCCGCCGACAAGGACGCCCTCGTCATGGTGATCCGGCACGCGGAGAAGCCCGCCGCCGGAGCCACCGGCGAGGACGACGAGGGCAACGAGGACCCCGGCTTCCTGGCCGGCCGGGGCCGCCGCCGCGCGGAAGAGCTGGCCCGGCTCTTCGGACCGGCCCACAGTGCCCGGCTGCCCCGGCCCGCCGCGCTGTTCGCGACCGGCGGGCCGCGCACCGCCCCCGCCCGGTCCAGGCAGACCCTGGCGCCCCTGGCCGCCGCCCTGCGGGTCCCCGTACGCACGCAGTTCGCGCTCGGAGCCGAAGCCGGCCTGGCCCGGGCCGTACTGGAGGCCCGGACGCCCGTACTCGTGTGCTGGGAGGCCGCCGGGATCCCCCGCCTGGTCCACGCCCTCGGCGCCCACCGCGTCATCGGCGTCCCCGCCGCCTGGCCCGACCGCTACGACCTCGTCTGGACGCTCACCCGTACGCGCGGCGAGTGGGCATTCCGCGAACTCCCGCAGGAACTGCTGCCCGGCGACGCCTGAGCCGCCCGCCGGGGGCTACAGCCCCAGCGCCCGCGCCAGGTAGGGGGCCGTGCGGGAATCCGGGGAGGCCGCCACCGCCGACGGCGGGCCAGCGGCCGTGATCCGGCCGCCCTCCGCCCCGCCGCCCGGACCCAGGTCCACGACCCAGTCGGCGCCCGCCACCACCTCCATGTCGTGCTCCACGACCACCACCGAGTGCCCCGCGTCCACCAGCCCGTGCAACTGCCGCAGCAGCACCCGCACATCGGCCGGGTGCAGCCCCGTCGTCGGCTCGTCCAGCAGGTACAGGGTGTGGTCGCGGCGCAGCCGCTGGAGCTCCGTCGCCAGCTTGATGCGCTGCGCCTCGCCGCCCGACAGCTCCGTCGCAGGCTGCCCCAGCCGCAGGTAGCCCAGCCCGATCTCCTCCAGCGCCCGCAGGCTGCGCGCCGCCGCCGGGACCTCCGCGAAGAAGCCGGCCGCCGCCTCCACGGTCAGGCCCAGCACCTCCGCGATGGTCAGCCCCGCGTAACGCACCTGAAGCGTCTCGGCGTTGTACCGGGCGCCCCCGCAACCCGGGCACGGGGCGTACGTACTGGGCAGGAACAGCAGCTCCACCGAGACGAAGCCCTCGCCCTGGCAGGTCTCGCAGCGCCCGCCCGGCACGTTGAAGGAGAACCGGCCCGCCTTCCAGCCGCGCGCCCGCGCCTCGGGCGCCGCCGTGAACAGCTTGCGGACCACGTCGAACAGGCCCGTGTACGTCGCCAGGTTCGAACGCGGGGTCCGCCCGATCGGCTTCTGGTCCACCTCCACCAACCGCCGTACCGGAAAGCCCGGTTCGGCCAGCCGCCCGGAAACCTCACCCGCCAGCGCCTGCCCCACCAGCGTGGACTTCCCCGAACCGGACACCCCCGTCACCGCCGTGAACACCCCGAGCGGGAACTCCACGTCCACGCCCCGCAGGTTGTGCCGCTCCACGCCCGACAGCCGGATCCCGCCGGTGGCCGCGCGCGGGGTCCTCCCGCGGCCGGACTGCGGCGGCGCGAACAGGTGCCGTGCCGTCGCCGACTCCGAGACGGCGGCCAGCTCCGCCGGGGGCCCGCTGTACAGCACCCGCCCGCCGTGCTCGCCGGCCAGCGGCCCCACGTCCACCACCCAGTCGGCGCGGCGCACCACGTCCAGGTGGTGCTCCACGACGAAGACGGTGTTCCCAGCCCGCTTCAGCCGCTCCAGTACGCCGAGCAGCGCCTCGGTGTCCGCAGGGTGCAGCCCCGCCGACGGCTCGTCCAGTACGTACACCACCCCGAACAGCCCCGACCGCAGCTGGGTGGCCAGGCGCAGCCGCTGGAGCTCGCCCGCCGACAGGCTCGGCGCGGTCCGGTCCAGGCTCAGGTAGCCGAGCCCGAGCTCCGCCACCGGCCCGATCCGCGCCCGCAGGTCCCCGGCCAGCACCCGCGCCGCCTCGTCCGCCAGTGGCGCGGCGGCCAGTACGCCGTCCAGGTCGGCCAGCGGCAGCGCCGCCAGCTCCGCGATCGTGCGGCCCGCGAAGGTCACGGCCAGCGCCTCCGGCCGCAGCCGGCGCCCCTCGCACACCGGGCACGGGGCGTCGGTGAGGAACTTCTCCGCGCGCGCCCTCAGCGTGGCGCTCCTGGTGTCGGAGAACGTCCGCATCACATAGCGGTGGGCGCTCATGTACGTGCCCTGGTAGGGCCGTTGGATCCGGTCGGCCTCGCGCACCGGGTGCACGGTGACCACGGGCTGCTCCTCGGTGAACAGGATCCACTCGCGGTCCGCGGCCGGCAGCTCCCGCCAGGGCCGGTCCACGTCGTGGCCGAGCACGTCGAGGATGTCGCGCAGGTTCTTGCCCTGCCAGGCGCCGGGCCAGGCGGCGATGGCGCCCTGACGGATCGACAGGTCCGGATCGGGTACGAGGAGTTCCTCGCTGGTGCGGTGGATCCGGCCCAGCCCGTGGCAGGAAGGGCAGGCGCCCGCGGCCGTGTTGGGGGAGAAGGCGTCCGAGTCGAGCCGCTCGGCGCCCGGCGGGTAGGTGCCGGCCCGCGAGAACAGCATCCGCAGGGAGTTGGAGAGCAGCGTGACCGTCCCCACCGAGGACCGCGACCCCGGGGCGGAACGGCGCTGCTCCAGGGAGACCGCGGGCGGCAGCCCGGTCACCGAGTCCACCTTCGGGGCGCCGATCTGGTGGATCAGCCGCCGCGCGTAGGGGGCCACCGACTCGAAGTACCGGCGCTGCGCCTCGGCGTAGAGGGTGCCGAAGGCCAGGCTGCTCTTGCCGGAGCCGGAGACCCCGGTGAAGACGGTCAGGGTGTCGCGCGGGATGTCCACGTCCACCCCGCGCAGGTTGTGCTCCCGGGCACCGCGGACCCGTACGCAGGGATCGGGGGCGTCCGGCCGGCCGGGCTCGGCGGGGTTGCCGGGGTCGGCCGGGGTGCCGGGTCCGGCGGGGGTGCCGGGCGCGGCCGGGGCGGCGGGGGAGTGGTGCATTCGCCCCAGTTTAGAGCCCCGGGTCCCCCGGGTCAGGTCCGGCCCGGCCCGGTGATCCGGGCCAGCCGGGTGAAGGAGTCCAGCAGGGCCGTGCGGTCGTACGTGGAGGTGGTGACCAGCAGCTCGTCCGCCCCGGTGGCCTCGGCGACCCCGGCCAGGGCGGCGGCCACCTGCTCCTCCGTGCCGGCGATGTGCCCGGCGAGGCCGCCCTCGTACAGCTCCCGCTCCTTCGGGGTCATCTCCAGCGCCGCGACCTCCTCCGCCGGGCGCAGGGGCGGGAAGCTGCCCCGGGTCCGGGAGCGGGCGAGGGCCCAGGCCTCGGGGAGCAGCATGCGCCGGGCGGCCTCCTCGGTGGCGGCGACCGCGACCGTCCCGGCGACCACCACGTACGGCTCCGCCGCCCACGGTGACGGCCGGAACTCCTCCCGGTACCGGCGCACCGCCTCCGCGACCCTGGCGCGGCCCCGCAGGTCGCCGACCACCACCGGGAGCCCGGCCCGGGCGGCGATCCCCGCGCCCTCGCCGGTGGCCAGCACGAAGGGCGGGATCCGCAGCCCCTCGGCGGGCCGGGCGTGCACCTCGGGGTGGGCCTGCTGGGTTCCGTCGATCCACCCGAGGAGCTCGGCCAGCTGCTCCTCGAAGCGGTCGGCGTCGGCGGTGTCCCGGCCCAGGGCGCGGCGGATGCCGCCGGTGAAGCCGACGGAGCGGCCCAGGCCCATGTCGATCCGGCCGGGGAACAGGGCCTCCAGGACGCCGAACTGCTCGGCGACGACGAGGGGCTGGTGGTTGGGCAGCATCACCCCGCCGGTCCCGACCCGGATCCGCCGGGTGGCGGCGGCGACGGCGGCGGCGAGCACGGTGGGCGCGGAGCCGGCGACGCCGGGCACGCTGTGGTGCTCCGACACCCAGAAGCGGTGGTAGCCCAGCCGGTCCGCCGCGCGGGCCAGCTCCACGGTGTCGCGCAGCGCCTCGGGGGCGGGGCGCCCCTCGCGGGTGCGGGACCGGTCGAGGATGGAGACTTTTCGGATCACACCCGTCTCAACGCGCGGCGGGCGCGGTCATTCCCCGGCCCGGCTGTGGTCCCGACCCGGCCGGCTGTGGGGCCGTTGCCGTTGCCGTCGGGGGTGTCGTACCGGCCGCCTAGGCTGCGGACATGACAGACACGCCTTCCCGCCGTCCACTGGCCGTCTTCGACATCGACAACACCCTCGCGGACACCGGTCACCGCCAGCACTTCCTGGAGGGCCGCCCCCGTGACTGGGCGGGGTTCTTCGGCGCGGCGCCGGCGGATCCGCCGCTCGCCCGGGGCGTGGCGCTGGCGGTGGAGAGCGCGGCCGACTGCGAGGTGGTGTACCTGACCGGGCGGCCCGAGCGGTGCCGGGCCGACACCGCCGACTGGCTGGCCCGGCACGGGCTGCCGGAGGGCCGGGTGTGGATGCGCGGCAACCAGGACCGGCGCCCGGCCCGGGTGACGAAGCTGGAGGTGCTCCGGCGCATCGCCCGGGGGCGCGAGGTGCGGGTGCTGGTCGACGACGACGAACTCGTCTGTGATGCCGCCCGTGCGGCCGGCTTCCGGGTGCTGCTGGCCGACTGGGCGGCGGACGCGCCGGAGCTGAAGCAGGCGCAGGAGGGCGAGGGCCGCACCTGACGGCCCGTGGCCCGTCCGCGGCGGCCCGGGCCCTCGGTCCTCAGTCCTCGCCGTCGAGGCGGAAGCCCACCTTCAGTCCGACCTGGTAGTGCGCCACCTGCCCGTTCTCGATGTGTCCGCGCACCTGCGTGACCTCGAACCAGTCCAGGTTGCGCAGGGTCTGCCCCGCGCGCGTGATCCCGTTCCGGATGGCCTGATCGATGCCCTCGGTGGAGGTGCCGACGATCTCGGTCACCCGGTAGGTGTGGTTGGACATGGGGGTCTCCCGCCAGTCGTCGCTGTTGCCTTGTTCCACGGTGCCCCAGTAAGCCCCGGTCCGCGAACTATGCGTGAACAATCCCGGGCGAAAGGGGGTTGACCCCTCCATTGGTCTATGCCAATTTCAAGCCATCTGAGATCCATCCCCAGAAGGTGACCCCTCGTGAAGATGCGCTTCCTCGCCGTGTGCACGGCCCTCGCGGCCGCGACCGCCCTGACCGGTTGCGGCCAGTCGGCGGGATCCGACGGAGGCTCCGACAAGGTGACCCTGTGGCTGATGAAGGGCAGCGCCTCCGAGGACTTCATCGCGAAGTTCACCGCAGACTTCGAGAAGCAGCACCCCGGCGTCGACCTGGAAGTGAAGATCCAGGAGTGGAAGGGGATCGGCGACAAGGTCAACGCCGTCCTCGGCGGCAAGTCCAAGGACCGCGCCGACGTCATCGAGGTCGGCAACACCCAGGTCGCCCAGTACGTCGAGACCGGCGGCGTCTCCGAGGTCACCCTCGAAGGCCTGCGCGAATGGGGCAGCAAGGACTGGCTCAAGGGCCTCTCCGACCCGGGAAGCGTCAACGGGGCCCAGTACGGCGTCCCCTGGTACGCCGCCAACCGGGTGGTCATCTACAACAAGGACCTCTTCGCGGCCGCCGGGATCAAGACCCCGCCCAGGAACCGCCAGGACTGGATCGCCGCCACCCAGAAGCTCGACAAGGGCGACCAGCAGGGCATCTACCTGCCCGGCCAGAACTGGTACGTCCTCGCCGGGTTCGTCTGGGACGAGGGCGGCGAGCTCGCCGTCGAGACCAGCGGCCAGTGGGTCGGCTCCCTCGACGACGAGAAGGCCCTCGCCGGAATGGACTTCTACAAGCAGCTCCAGGCCCTCGGCGACGGGCCCAAGGGCGGCGACGAGGAGACGCCCCCGCAGTCCGAGGTCTTCGCCCGCGGGCAGGTCGCCCAGATCATCGCCACCCCCGGCCAGGTCGCCCAGATCGAGGCCGCCAACCCGGCCCTCAAGGGCAAGCTCGGCTTCTTCCCCATCCCCGGCAAGACCGCCGACAAGGCCGGCGCCGTCTTCACCGGCGGATCCGACCTGATCATCCCCGAGAAGACCGCCCACCGGGCCCGCGCCGTGGACGTGATCACCGCCCTGGTCAGCGAGAAGTGGCAGACCGAACTCGCCCGCACCATGAGCTACGTCCCCAACAAGACCACCCTCGCCCGCGTGGTCGAGGGCAACGACGGCGCCGCCGCCATGGCCCCCGGCGCCGCCCAGGGGCGCGCCACCCCGAAGTCCGCGCGCTGGGCCGAGGTCGAGGCCGCCAACCCGATCAAGCCGTACATGACGGCCGTGCTCAGCGGCCAGGACCCCCGCCAGGCGGCGAAGGCGGCCTCCGACACCATGAGCCGGGTCCTCAACTCCGACCGCTGACCCCCGACCGCTGACCCCCGACCGCTGACCCCCGACCGCTGACCCCGCGGCCGGGGAACCCGCCGGGGACGGCGACCGCCGAGTTCAGCCTCCGCACATCCGGGGGCCGCCGGTCGGTCATGTCGAATCCAGCCGGTCACGGAAGAAGTAGAGGAGCCGGGCCCGCCACCTGCGGACCCGGCTCCCCGTGCCCGGATCAGGAGCAGCCATGACCATCGCCCCCCTGTCCCCGTCCCCCCTCGCACACCCAGCCCCGGCCGCCGCCCCCACGGCCCCCGCCGCCCCCCGCTACACCGTCCGCCTCGCCCGCGACGAGGACGAGGTCCGCGCCGCCCAGCGGCTGCGCCACCAGGTCTTCGCCGGAGAGCTCGGCGCCCGCCTCGACGGCCCCGAGCCCGGCCTGGACGCCGACGCCTTCGACGCGTACTGCGACCACCTCCTCGTCCTCGACGAGGAGACCGGGCAGGTCGTCGGCACCTACCGGCTGCTGCCGCCGGAGCGCGCCGCCGTCGCCGGACGCCTCTACTCCGAGGGCGAGTTCGACCTCTCCGCCCTCGCCCGATCCGCCCCGACCTGGTCGAGGTCGGCCGGTCCTGCGTCCACCCCGACCACCGCAACGGCGCCGTCATCGCCCTGATCTGGGCCGGCCTGGCCCGCTACATGGAGCGCACCGGCCACAACTGGCTCGCCGGGTGCTGCTCGATACCGCTGGCCGACGGCGGGGTGCTGGCCGCCGCCACGCGCGAGACCGTCCTCACCCGCAACCTCGCCCCGCAGGAGTACCGCGTCACCCCGCACCTGCCCTGGAGCCCCGGTCAGATCACCGTCCCCGGCCGCACGGAGCTGCCTCCCCTGCTGCGCGGCTACATCCGCCTCGGCGCCTGGGTCTGCGGGGAACCCGCCTTCGACGCCGAGTTCGGCTGCGCCGACCTGTACGTGCTGCTCTCCCTGCGCCGGACCAACCCGCGCTACCTGAACCACTTCCTCTCGCTCGCCCCGGGCGCATGAACACCTGGCTGCCCACCTCGCCCTGTACCCCCGGGGCCTGCGCGTACCAGCCGGGGAGGCCCGCGGGTGCGGTCCGGGCGGTGCTGCGGCTCGCCCTCGCCCTCGCCCTGGTCCTGCTCGCCGTCCCGGCCGCCCCTCCGGTCCGGCTGCTCCCCGCCCGGCCCCGGCACGCCCTGGTCCGGGCCTGGTCCGCCGCGCTCGTACGGTCGATGGGGATACGGATCACCGTGCACGGCACCCCGGGGCCGGGCGGGGGCAGCCTGATCGTCGCCAACCACATCTCCTGGCTGGACGTACCGCTCGTCGCCGCCGTCCTGCCCGGCCGGATGCTGGCCAAGAGCGAGATCGGCGCCTGGCCGGTGCTCGGCCCGCTCGCCGCCCGGGCGGGCACCCTGTTCATCGAACGCGACCGGATCCGGGCCCTGCCCCGCACGGTCGCGGCCCTCGCCGGGGCGATGCGGGCCGGCGACCGGGTCACCGTCTTCCCCGAGGGCTCCACCTGGTGCGGGCGCGCCCAGGGGCCCTTCCGGCGGGCCGCGTTCCAGTCGGCGCTGGACGCACGGGTACCCGTACAGCCCCTGCGGATCGCGTACCGGCTGGCGGACGGATCGCTCGCCGGAGCGCCCGCCTTCGTCGGGGACGACCCGCTGACCGCCTCCCTGTGGCGGATCGCCCGCGCGCGCGGGGTACGGGCGGAGGTACGGCTGCTGCCCCGCATCCCGGTGGGCCGCCACGCCGACCGCCGCGCACTGGCGGCGGCCGCGCGGGAGGCCGTACTCGGCACCACCGGGCGGGAGCTGCCGCTGCTGACGGGCATACCCGCGCAGCAGCGGCCCGGCGGGGAGCCGGATCAGCCCTCGGCCACCGACAGGGACAGCGCGAAGCGGCCCGCCGCGTCCGTCCACCAGTGCGTCAGTTCGAGGCCCGCTTCCGCCAGCTCCTTGCGCACCCCGTCCTGACGGAACTTCGCGGAGACCTCCGTCAGGATGTCCTCGCCCGCCTCGAACGGCACCAGCAGGTCCAGCGCCCGGACCTTGACCGTCACCGCCTGCCGGGCCCGCAGGCGCATCTCGATCCACTCGTGCTCCCGGTTCCACACCGCCACGTGGTCGAAGTCGGCGGTGTGGAAGTCCGCGCCCAGCTCGCGGTCGATGACCGCCAGCACGTTCTTGTTGAACTCGGCGGTCACCCCCCGCGCGTCGTCGTACGCGGCCACCAGCACGGCCTCGTCCTTCACCAGGTCGGTGCCGAGCAGCAGCGCGTCCCCGGGCGACAGCATCGCCCGTACGGACGCCAGGAACAGCGCCCGTTCCGGCGGCAGCAGGTTGCCGATCGTGCCGCCCAGGAACACCACCAGCCGGGGCCCCTCCGAGTCCGGCAGGTGCAGCGGCTTCGTGAAGTCGGCCAGCAGGGCGTGCACCCGCAGGCCCGGATGCTGCGCCAGGAGCAGCTCGCCCGCGCCGGTGAGGGCGCTCTCGCTCACGTCCACCGGGACGTAGGTCCGCAGCGCGGGCATCGCCTCGATCAGGTGCCGGGTCTTCTCCGAGGAGCCGGAGCCCAGCTCCACCAGGGTGCGCGACCCGCTCACCGCGGCGATCTCCCCGGCCCGCTCCAGCAGGATCTCCCGCTCGGCGCGGGTCGGGTAGTACTCCGGCAACCGGGTGATCTCCTCGAAGAGCTCACTGCCCCGGGTGTCGTAGAACCACTTCGGCGGCAGCTCCTTGGGGAAGCGGGTCAGGCCGCCCTGGACGTCGGCGCGCAGCGCCTTGTCGGCGGCGTGCTCGTCCAGGGTCCGGGTCAACTGGAAATCGCTCACGGGGAGGTCTCCTTGAGGGGGGTCAGGGCGACCCGCGTGCGGGTGGCGGTCAGCAGGGTCCGGTCGGGCACCTCGCACCAGCGGGCGTCGTCGTCATACGGCTCGGACGCCACGACCACGCGCCCCGCCGCCGGTTCGGCCAGGTACCAGAGGGAGTCGCCCCAGGCGGTCGCCGCGATCGTGGCGCCGTCGGTCAGCAGCAGGTTCAGCCGGGAGCCCGGGGCCGCCGTGGACAGCTCGCGGACCGGCTCCGCCAGGGCGGTGCCGATGTCGTCGCCCTCCCGCAGCCGGCGCAGCACCAGCGCCCAGACCAGCGCCGAATCCGTGCGCGCCGCCAGCTGGAGCAGCTCCCGCGGCGGCAGGGCGGCGGCCAGCGGACCCGCCGCGTCGGGCCAGTCCCGCACGGCCCCGTTGTGGCTGAACAGCCACGGCCCCGAGGCGAAGGGCGCCGCGGCGGCCTCCCCGTCCGCGCCCGGCAGCGTGGCGTCCCGCACGGCGGCCAGGAACGCGCCGCTGCGCACCACGCGGGCGAGGTCGGCGAAGGTGAGGTCGCCCCAGACGGGCCCGGCGCGCCGGTAGCGGGCCGGGACCGGGTCGCCCTCGGCGTACCAGCCGACGCCGAAGCCGTCCGCGTTGACGGTGCCGAACCGCTGGCGGCGCGGCTGCCAGGACTGGCGGACCAGGGCGTGCCCGGGCTCGCTCAGCAGCCGCTCCAGCGCCACGGCCGGCCCCAGGTAGGCGAGGTGGCGGCACATCAGGCGTCCCTCGCGGTGCGGAAGCCGGAGAAGATCTGCCGCCGCACGGGCAGGTCCCAGTTGCGGAAGGTGCCCCGGCAGGCCACCGGGTCCACGGCGAAGGAGCCGCCGCGCAGCACCTTGTGCGCCGGGCCGAAGAACACCTCCGAGTACTCCCGGTAGGGGAAGGCGCGGAAGCCCGGGTAGGGCAGGAAGTCCGAGGCCGTCCACTCCCACACGTCGCCGATCAGCTGGCGCACCCCCAGCGGGGAGGCCCCGGCCGGGTAGCCGCCCGCCGCGGAGGGGCGCAGGTGGCGCTGGCCCAGGTTGGCGTGGGCGGGGGTGGGGTCGGCGTCGCCCCAGGGGTAGCGGCGGGAGCGGCCGGAGGCCGGGTCGTGGCGGGCGGCCTTCTCCCACTCCGCCTCGGTGGGCAGCCGGCGGCCCGCCCAGCGGGCGTACGCGTCGGCCTCGTACCAGCTGACGTGCAGAACCGGTTCTTCACCGGGTACGGGCTCGGTCACCCCGAAGCGGCGGCGCAGCCACTGGCCGCCCTCGCGGTGCCAGAACAGCGGGGCCCCGATGTCGTGCGCCCGGATCTGCTCCCAGCCCTCGGGGGCCCACCAGCGGGGCTCCCGGTAGCCGCCGTCTGCGATGAAGGCCTGGTAGGCGGCGTTGGTCACCGGGACCGTGTCGATCCGGAAGGAGGCCACCTCCCGCACGTGTGCGGGCCGTTCGTTGTCCAGCGCCCAGGGCTCGGTGGAGGTGCCCATGGTGAACGGGCCCGCCGGGACGAGGACTTCGGCCGCCGGTGGCGGCGGGCCCTGCGGCGGGTCCGGGTCCGGGGCGGCCAGCACCGGCGCGCCGGACCGCAGTTGATGGGTGATCAGCATCGTCTCGTCGTGCTGCTGCTCGTGTTGGGCGATCATCCCGAACACGAAGCCCTCGTCGAGCAGCGCCGTGCCCTCCAGTGGAGTCCGCTCCAGCAGCGCGAAGACGCGGCCGCGCACCTCCGCCGCGTACCGGCGGGCGGCCTCCGGGCCCAGCAGGGGCAGCTTCGGCCGTTCGGAGCGGGGGTGCTCGAAGGCGTCGTACAGGGAGTTGATCTCCGGGTGCATGGACTCCCGGCCGGCCACCCGGCCCAGCAGCCACAGCTCCTCCTGGTTCCCGATGTGCGCCAGGTCCCAGACCAGCGGGGACATCAGGGGGGAGTGCTGCGCGGTCAGGTCCCGGTCGCTGACCGCGTCGGTCAGTGCCGCGGTACGGGCCCGGGCGGCGGTCAGGGCGGCGGCGGCGCGCTCGCGCAGCAGCTCGGGGTGGATCCCGGAGTGGATTCCGGGGCGGGTCTCGGCGGTCACTGGCGGGGTCCCTTCGCGGCGGTCGGCCGGCGCCGGTGTTCCCCCGCGCCGGCTCCGGCGGTGGCGGTGGCGTGGGCGGTGGCGTGGGCCTTGACGGTTCTGCCCGCGGCCCCGGATCCGGCTCCGCCCCCTGCTCCGGCCTCGGCCTCGGCGTCGTCGGCCGGGCAGCGCCCGCGCCGCACGTAGCGCTCCGCGAAGGCGCCCACCGCGTCCTGGACCTCCCTGCCCGCCCCGAGCCGGGGCAGCGCCTCGGCCGCGGCCCGGAAGCACACGGCGGCGGCCGTGCGCAGCTCCGGATCGGCGAGCCCCGACCGGGCGGCGGTCCGCCACAGCGGGTTGCGCGGCGCGCACTGGGAGCCGTACGCGTCGGCCAGCGCCTTCACCGCCCGGCAGGCGGTCTCGGCGGCCCCGGGGTCGTCGAAGAGCGCGTGCACGAGCGCGACCGGGACCAGCCAGCCGTCCTCGCCCGGCTGCGCGTCGATCATGCGCAGCTCCAGGTGGCCGCGCGGCCGGACCGGCGGGAAGAGGGTGGTGAGGTGGTATTCGAGGTCCTCGGCGGTGGGCCGCCGTCCGGCGCCCGTACGCGGCCCCGTGCGCAGCCAGTCGCGGAAGCTCAGCCCGCTCGGCACCGTCCAGGGGCCGTCTCCGGGCGCGCGTACGCACATCACCTCGGTGTCCAGCGCGTGCCGGACCCAGCCGGCCCGGGGCTCGGCCGCCAGGGGCGGGGCGAGCGCGCGCCGCGGGTCGATGTCGCTCCAGATGCCCTGCCGGGCGCACCGCCAGCCCCGGTAGGGGCCGTCGCGGCGGCCGGGGGAGTTGGCGAAGACGGCGACCAGGACGGCGCCCAGCAGGTGGGCGAGGTGCCAGCGCCGGTCGTGCCCGAGCGGGCCGGGCTCCTCGTGGCCGGCGTCCACGCAGACCTGCACGGAGGCGGAGGAGCGCATCATGGCGCGCCCGGCGGGGCCGGTCCGGTCGAAGTAGGTCTCCATCGCGTCGTAACGCGGGCTGGCCAGCAGCCGGTCGAGCGGTGTCCGGGGGTCCTGGCCGAGGCCCCGCAGGACGAGGCCCTGGCCGTGCAGGGCGCCGCGGACCGCGGTGAGGTCGGCCCGCAGGCCGTCCAGGCAGGCGGTGAGGGAGTCGGCGGGGGCCGAGCTGAGTTCCAGCTGGCCGCCGGGCTCGACGGTGAGCCGGGAGTTCAGGGGCAGTGCGCGGGCGGCCGCGTGGGCGGCGGTCAGCCTCTCGGGGGGCAGCGGCAGCCAGGGCCGCTCGGCGTCCAGGACGAGCCATTCGAGCTCGGCGCCGAGGAGGCGGGGCGGTCCGGTCTTGAAGCAGATGCCGTGGACGAGCTCCTCGGCGGCCGCTTCGGTCAGGGGGGTCTGTTCGGAGTTCAGGGCGAATGGAGCGGGCGAGTCCTCGGGCATGACCGGAACCTCGTCTCCTGTCGTCGGCCGTGATGTCACCCGTGCCCTACCCCTCATCGGAGCGCTAATTCCTTTGCCTTCCCGGGTCCCGGGGGCCGAGGATTCCGGCGTGAGCAGCAGATTGCGCGAGATCGCGCGGGAGAACGCACTGATCGCGGCGTCCGGGGAGTACCGGACGCGGTCGGGGCGGCGGGTCTCCCTCGCCGCCGACCTGGCGGAAGCCAAGGCCGGAACCAGGATATACGGGCCGAATCCGGTCATACCGGGCGAAGAGCCCGTCGGGGGAGGCCGTGCGACGGTCTTCGAAGTCACCGGGGAGAGCAGCACGGTCGCCGCCCGCCGCCTCGCGGGGGAGGGCGGTGTGGCGGTCCTGAACTTCGCATCGGCCCGCAATCCCGGGGGCGGGTACGTCCGCGGGGCCAAGGCCCAGGAGGAGGCGCTGTGCCGCGCCTCGGCCCTGTACGAGACCCTGCTGGAGGCCCCGGAGTACTACGAGGTCCACCGTGCGGGAAAGAGCACCTTCTACACCGACCGGGTGATTCACTCTCCCGGGGTGCCGGTGTTCCGCGACGACCGGGGCGAACTGCTGGACACCCCGTTCCGGGCCGGCTTCCTCACCTCCCCGGCCCCGAACGCCGGCACCATCCGCCGCCAGGAGCCGGAGCGCGCGCACGAGATCCCGGCCGCCCTGGCCCGGCGCGCTGGGCTGGTCCTGGAGGTGGCCGCAGTGCACGGATACCGGCGGCTGGTGCTGGGCGCGTGGGGGTGCGGGGTGTTCCGCAACGACCCGGCGCAGGTGGCGGAGGCCTTCCGGGCGGCCCTGACCGGCCGCTTCGAGGGGACCTTCGAGCGGGTCGCGTTCGGGATCCTGGACCGCGACCCCCGCACCCGCGAGACCTTCGCCGCGGCCTTCGCCGGCCGCTGACCGGCGCGGCCCGGCGTGCGGGCCCCGGGCGTGCGGGCCCCGGGTATGCCGGCCCCGGGCGCGCGGGTCAGCGTACGACCTTGATCCCGAAGGGGGTCCCGAAGCCGAGGGCGAAGCCGATCGCGCTGTGCAGGTGGGCGTACATCTCCATGCCGCGCGCGGACACGAGCGGGCCGAGGTCGAGGACGTCGCTCCAGCCGTACTCCCTCAGCAGCTCGGTGACCCGCTGCTTGGCGCCCGCGTCCGCGCCGGCGACGAACATCGTGTGGTCCCCGCCGTTGACGGCGCCCGGACGGGCCACGGTCTCCTGCTCCTGGGTGACGAAGGACTTGACGACCTTCGTGCGCGGCAGGGCCCGCTGGATCTGCTCGCCGAGGCTGTCGGTGTCGCACGGGTCGAACTTCGGCATCACGCCCCACGGCGTGGGCCACGGGTGCTCGCTCTCGTGCCCGTACACGTACGGCACGGCGTAGTCGACCAGGGTCTTGCCCGCCAGGTCGTCCGCGATCGCGGACAGCGCGGCGACGGCGTTGTGCCCGTCGATGCCGTTGACGACGAGGTCGTCGGCGGCGGCCGCGGCCCCGCCGAAGGTCAGCAGGGTGACACCGGGGTGCTCGGCGAGGAAGGCCGGGTAGGGCGCGTTGCCCATCATGTCGGGCTCGGTGCGGGCCATGGTGGCCTCGACGTCGCGGGTGCCGACGTACACCTCGTGCCCGAGCTCCAGCAGCCTGGCGGTGTGGGCGCGGGCGCCGCCGCCGGTACCGAGAACGGCGATCTTCATAGGGTTCCTCCTGTTTCGTTCCGTTTGGACAGGTCCAAGGTAGGAGGACTTCAGGACAGCCCGTGTCCTTTGACCCGGGCACAGTGGAACGTATGACGAGTGACATGACCGTACGGATGCTCCGGCTGCTGTCCCTGCTGCAGACCCGGCGGGAATGGCCCGGCACCGACCTGGCGGACCGGCTGGAGGTCACCGTCCGCACCGTCCGCCGCGACATCGACCGGCTGCGGCAGCTGGGCTACCCCGTCGACGGCACCCGCGGCCACGCCGGCGGCTACCGCCTGGCAGCTGGAACCGACCTGCCTCCGCTGCTCCTGGACGACGAGGAGGCCGTCGCGGTCACGGTCGCCCTGCGCACCGCCGCGGGCAGCCTCACCGGCATGGAGGAGACCGCCCTGCGGGCACTGGCCAAGCTGGAACAGGTCCTCCCGCGCCGCCTGCGCGGCCGGGTCGGCGCGCTCCAGTCCACCCTGTCCGGCATCACCTGGGAGGACCGCGGGCCCCGGGTCGACCCGGCCCTGCTGACCACCCTCGCCGTCGCCTGCCGCGACCACGAGGTGCTCACCTTCACCTACACCACCCGCCAGGGGCCGGCCGCGCACCGCAGGGCCGAGCCCTGCCACCTGGTCGCCTCCGGCGGCCTCTGGTACCTCATCGCCCACGACACCGCCAAGGACGACTGGCGCCTCTTCCGCCTCGACCGCATCACCGACCCCACCGCCACCGGGCGGCGCGTCCCGGCGCGAGAGGTCCCCGGCGGCGACCCGGCCGCGTTCGCCGCCGAGCGCCTGAAGGCCGCCCCGACGCGGTACCGGGCCGTCGCGGCCGTCGACGCCCCGGCGGACACCCTGCGCCACCTGGGCACCCGCGTCCGCCCGGTCACCGCCGCCACCTGCCGCGTCGACGCCTCGGACGACTTCCTGCCCCGCATCGCCGCGACCCTGGCGGGCCTGGGCGCGGACTACACCCTCGATGCCGACCCGGCGGTCCTCGCCCACCTCCGGGCGGCGGCGCACCGGATGCTCGCCGGGGCCGGCTGAGGGACTACTGCCAGCCGTACAGGTCGCGCAGCCGGTCCACCACCAGGCGGAATCGGGGCAGGTCCAGCGCACAGGCCTCGCGGCGCATGCCCGCCTCGTGGACCCGCAGCACCCGGTCCAGGTCCACCCAGGACTCCCGGCCCGCGCCGTCCCAGGGACCCGAGCCGATCGCCACCCACTCCCGGTCGCGGTCGTGCCGCTTGCTGGAGAGCTGGACGGCGAGCAGCGTGGCCCCGCCCGCCTCCCGCGCCACCACGAGCACCGGGCGGTCCTTGCCCCGCCCGTCGTTCTCCTCGAACGGGACGAAGGTCCACACGATCTCACCCGGGTCCGGATCCCCGTCCGGGTCGGGGGCGTACTCGGTGCGGACCGGGCCGAGGGCGCGGGGATCGGCCTCGGTGGTGGCGGTCGGGCCGTCCCGGCCGGGCTGCTCGACGTGGCTGCTGCCGTGGTGCGAAAGTGCCGTCATTTCGCGGAGATTACTAGGTTTCGAGGCCCCGCCGTGCGCCTTGGCGCGGCGCGCGAACCCGTCGTCGTCACGCGTTCCGCCCGCTCCCGGCGACCCCCGCCACCACGCTCACGCGGCCGATCGGCGGGCGGGTAGCGTGGGGTGATATGAGCACGCCAGAAGTCCCAGGGTCCGACAGCACGTTCCGCCGCCTGTTCGCGCACGCCGGAGCCGAGGCCGCGGCCCTGGTCGCCTCGGCCCTCCCGCCGCAGGAGCGGTCGGAAGCGGAGGTGGAGGCGGAGGCGGCCGAGGCCGTCGAGAAGCAGTGGAGTGCCCCGCGCGCCGGTGACTTCGCGCGCGACACCTGGACGTCCGGTCCGCTGCCCGAGGTCCAGCGGCGGTTCCGGACCCGGCTGGGCGACGACGAACAGGCCTGGCAGAGCGCGTTCGAGCTGCTCGCGTCAGGTTTCAAGGGCGACATGGAGGCTCTGCTCGACGCAGCCGCGCGCCACGAGACGGCCGGCCGGGACCCGAACCGCCCCATCGAACCGAGCACGCCCGTGAGCTGGATGATCCCGATCGCGCCCGAGGCCGTACGGCTCCCCCTGCTCCGGCGACTGGCGGAAGGGCACCTGCGCGCGTTCGCGTTCCGCGGCATGCCCGGGTCACCCCTCGCGCAGGCCCTGGTCGACACCCGCGACCGCACGGTCTGGCAGCGGCTCCTCGGATCGATGTACGAGGGGAGGGGGCGCTGGGACGACAAGGACGCGGTGTTCGAACGCCTCTTCCTGACGCAGGACGACCCGGAAGTCAACGAATGGCTGCTCACCGGCCTCGACGGCGGGCTGCCCCACCGCAGGTACCGACTGGCCCCCTCCACCCGGCTGGCCCTCCTGGAAGGCCGCCCGTTCGGGGCCGGCGCCGCCGACCCGCTCCCGCGCACCCCGGCCGTCCACGCCCTGATCGACGGCGCCCACGCCCCCTGGGAGCCGGACCTGCTGCGGATCTGCTACGACTCCCGCGAACCGGCCCTCGCCGCCCACGCCCTGCACGCCTCCCTCGGCAGCGACGGGGAACTGCTCACGCCCTACCAGCAGTTGGTCGCGGCGATACGACTGTGGGGCTCGGGCCGCTCCGAAGGACTGCGCACGCTCCTCGAACGGGCCTCCAAAGCCCCCGGCATCCGCGACCCGCGCGTACGCGAAGCCTTCGGCGCGGCACGGGCCGGCGGTTCCGTACAGCCCCTGCACGACGCCGCGTCGGTGCTCCGGGAGGACGCCGACGCCCACCTGGACGAGGCGCTCGCCGTGTGGGGCCTGCGCCTGCCGGCGGCCGTCGACTCCCGCGCGCTCGGGTGCTACGACCAGGCCGAACTCGCAGCCGCGAGCCGGGCTGTCACCGGCGACCGCTGGTACCGGGTGGACTGGGACCTCGTCCGCAGCCGCCTCGCCGACCCCGGGGCACGCCACCACCGGCAGCGGACCCGCGAACGCCACGGGGTCCTGCTGGCCCGAGCCGACTGCCCGCCCGACGTCGTGGCCGCCCTCGCCCACCCCCTGCCCGGCGGCCTCGACCTGCTGCGGCTGTACGCCGACCGGGACACCGCCGTCACCACGCTGACCCGTACGAACACCGGTGTCCCGGGGGAGCGCTGGTACTGCGGCACGGCGGTCGTGTCCGCCGCCCGCCCCGCGCCCGGCTGGGAGCCCGCGGTGACCACCGAGGACGTCCTGCGCCACGCGCACCCCGTCCACGGCCTGCTCCACGGCGTTCCCCAGGACACGATCGCCCGCGCCGTCGCCGGGTTCCTCGCGCAGGAGGGCATCGGCACCCCGGCGGCCGAGGCACGGATGTGGCTCGGACTGCGCCGCCTCACCCCGTACTTCGCGGGCCCCCTGCCGCGACTCCTGCGCACCGCCGCCCGGCTCGGGGACGACGGCAGCCCGCTCGACGTCGTGCCCGCCGCCGACTTCCTCGTCGGCCCCGGCCGGGAAGAGGCCGCCGGACTGGTCCGCGACCGGCTGGGAGCCGCGCCCGGCCCCTGGGCGCACGCCGTACGGCTGCTGGCCGCCGGCTTCGACGGCACGCTGCCCGAACTGCTCGGCGCGGCGGGCGCGGCCGGTGCAGCGGGTGCGGCGGGCGCGGCCGGTGCGGCCGACGCGCAGCCGCCCGCCGAGCCAGGCCCCGCGCGCCTCCTCCAGGGCGCGGCGGCCGCCCTCCTCGGACTCGCCCCCGCCGGGCTGGCCGACGCCGTGGTGAGCCGCCTCGACGTGCCGGCCCTCCTCGTCCTCGTCCGTACCACCCGGGACCCCGGTACGCTGCGCGCCCTGGCCCGCAGCCGGGACCGGCAGGTGTGGGACGCGCTGCTGGACGTCCCCCGGGTGCCCCTGCCGTCCGACCCGCCGTACCCGCGGCCGTACGCCGGACTGCGGGAGGAGGTCCTGATACCGGAGCTGCTCGCCCAGGACGACCCCTGGCTCAACGCCCGTCTCGTGCGGGAGGAGTTCGCCCGGGACCGCGAGGAGAACGCCGCACGCATCAGCGCCGTGCTCGCGGGACGGCCCTTCGGCCCGGCGCAGCAGCCCGTCCAGGTGCTCCCCGCCCTGTACGCCGACTTCGCCGGCTGGACCCCCGACTCCGGCACCGAACTGCCGGAATGGACCCGGAACCCCTACCTCTACACCTCGCCCGAGCCCGTCCTGGCGATGCAGGCCCTGATGGCGGTGCGCAAGCCCGACCGGGTCGATCCGCCGATGACCCAGCTCGACGTCCGGCAGAGCCTGGTGGCCGCGTCGACGATCGCCCGCGCGGGACGGTTCGACCTGCTGGAGTACGTCGCCGCGCACTGGAACGTCCGCTACCCGTACGCGCAGCACCAGGACGTCCGGGAGCTGTTCGCCCGTGCCGCCCGCCTGCGCTCGGCGCAGGAGCTGGACGCGGCGCTCACCAGCCGACCGGCATGACGCGCGCCCCGCGCACCAGCATCTCGGACTTCCAGACGACGTCCCCGACGACCTTCAGCCCGGGGAACCGAGCCAGCAGCGCCCCCAGCGCCTCCTGGAGTTCCATGCGGGCCAGCTGGGCGCCCAGGCAGTGGTGGACGCCGTGGCCGAAGCCGAGGTGCTGGTTGGAGGTGCGCCGGATGTCGAGGACCCCGGGGGCGGTGAAGCGCAGCGCGTCACGGTTCGCGGCGCCCGTCGCGACGAGCACCGGCTCCCCGGCCCTGACGAGGGTGCCGCCGACCTCGACGTCCTCGGTGGCGTAGCGGGCCTGGCTCGCCCCGCGGCCCAGCGGTACGAACCGCAGGAGCTCCTCCACGGCCTGCGCGATCAGGCCGGGGTCGCGGCGCAGCAGCGCGAGCTGGTCGGGGTGGTCCAGCAGGGTGAGGACGAAGTTGGGGATCTGGGAGGCCGTCGTCTCGTGCCCGGCGACCAGGACCCCGACGCACAGGTCGACGAGCTCCGGCTCGGACAGCCGGTCGTCGCCGCCGTCACGGGCCTCGATGAGCGCCGTCATCAGGTCGTCCCGCGGCTCCCGGCGGTGCAGCTCGATCAGTCCGGCCATGTAGCCGCGCAGTTCCTGGAGGTTGGCGGCGAACTCCTCCGCCGTCAGCGAGCTGGTCGAGAGCGCCGCGTCGCTCCACACCCGAAAGCGCGGCCGGTCCTCGACCGGCACGCCCAGCAGCCGGCAGATCACGGCCACCGGGATGGGCAGTGCGAAGCGGTCGACGAGGTCGACCGGGGGTCCGGCCGCCTCCAGCTCGTCGAGCAGCGCCGCGGTGAGCGCGCGCACCTGGGGCCGGAGCCCCTCGACCTGCCGGACGGTGAACGCCTTGGCCACCAGGGACCGCAGCCGGGTGTGGTCCGGCGGGTCCATGCCGAGGATGCCGGACGCGCCGCGGCCCTCGGACTGCCGGGGCTCGTCGCGGCCGGCCGCCGCCGCGCGGCTGAACCGCGCGTCACCGAGCACGAGGCGGGCGTCCGCGTACCGGGTGACCAGCCAGGCCTCCTCGCCGTACGGCATCTGCACGCGTAACAGGCCGGGCCGGTCGCGGACGCGCTCGTACTCCTCGGCGAGCCGGAGTCCTTCGGCCGTGTTGAAGGGGTAGGAGAGGGGAGTGGAACCGGTGGCCGTCACGTCGACCTCCAAGGTCGCAAGCGGGATGCCTGCAACGTAGGACGGGCCGCCGGAGCGGTCAACGACGCTTTACGGCCCCGTGGCCGACGGCCGTTCCGAGACCGTCGGCGCCGCTGGGTGACCGCCGGCGACCACCCCGCCGCCGCCGGCCGGCGCCGCTCGGGAACTCCTGTCGGTCGTCCGGCGTCTCACCTGTCGAGAGGACGATCACGGAGCGTGCGGGGGTAGCGGTATGGCGATCACACTGGCGGAGGAGATCGTGCTGCTCTCGCTGGACGACGAGTCCGGCTCGGCGCAGCAGCGGCAGGCGGCCGGCTGGGCCGTCGCCGGGGGGTTCCTGCTCGAACTGGTCCTGGCCGAACGGGTCTCCGTCAACGGCGACGCAGTCGTCGTCACGGACCCGAGCCCGACCGGGGAGCCGCTGCTCGACGGCCGCGCGGAGCTGATCGCGGCCTGGCTGCGGGGACGCGGCCGGCACCGGGCGGCTGACTGGCTGACGAGGGACCAGCCCAGGGCCGTCACCGCGGCCGTGGAGCGGCTCTGCGAGCGCGGGGTGGTCGTGGAGGAGAAGCGCAAGGTGCTCGGGATGTTCCCGGTGCGCCGCTACCCGGAAGCGGACGGCACGGTCGAACGCGAGCTGCGCGCCCGCCTCGCCGCCGTCGTGCTGGACGGCACGGAACCGGACACCCGGACGGCCGGCCTCATCGCGCTGATCCACTCCGCGAAACTGCACGGCCTGGCCTTCCCCGAGGGCCCTCGCAAGGAGGTGGAAGCGCGGATGGCGGAGATAGCCGACGGACAGTGGGCGGCCGAGAGCGTCCGCACCGCGATCCGCGACACGCAGGCGGCGATGACCGCGGTCACGGTGGTGACGACGACCACGATCCTCATCTGAGGGCCGGTCCGGTCCGGGCCGATCCGGCCCGGTCGGTCGGTCGGGCGGTCGGTCGGGCGGTCAGGCGCCGCGCGGCGGGATCAGGCCGGACTCGTGCGCGGCGATGGCCGCCTCCACCCGGTTGCGCGCGCCCAGCTTCGCCAGCACGGCGCTGACGTGCGCCTTCACCGTGCCCTCGACCAGGTGGAGCCGGCCCGCGATCTCCGCGTTGGACAGCCCGGCGCCGAGACCGGCCAGCACGTCGCGCTCCCGCTCCGTCAGCCGGTCCAGGGAGCGGTGCGGGTGAGCCGACCGGTGGGCGCGCATCCCGGCGATGACCCGTCCGGCGACCCGCGGCGACAGGTACGCCCCGCCGGCGCCCACCGCCCTTACGCCGCCCAGCAGTTCCCTCGGGTCGTCCGCCTTCAGCAGGAAGCCGTCCGCGCCCTCCTCCAGCGCCCGGGCGATGTGGTCGTCCTGGCCGAAGGTCGTCAGCATGATCACCCCGACCGCCGGCAGCTCCCGGCGGAACCGCCCCACCGCCGTCAGGCCGTCCAGGCCGGGCATCTGGATGTCCAGCAGGACCACGTCCGGCCGGTGGCGGCCGGCGAGCGCGAGGGCCTCGTGCCCGTCGCCCGCCTCCGCGACCACCTCGACGTGCGGGTCCCGGGCCAGGATGGCGCGTACGCCGGCCCGCACCATCGCCTCGTCGTCGGCCACCAGGACCCGGACCGGCCGGCCGCTCGCTGTCGTCTCTTCCACGCGGACGAGCCTACGACCGGCCCGCCGTCGGCCTGACGGAACGGCCGCAAGATCCCTCCAGGGTCGGGGAGTTCCCCCGACGAAAGGCACGAGGTCCCTTCCCTTCGTCGCATGGGCGCGGGCCCCGCACGCCCCTAGCGTCGACGCCGTCCGCAGAACGCGACCGACAGCGAAGGAACTCTCGTGATCAGCCTCCGAGGACTGACGAAACGCTACGGCGGCACCCTCGCCGTGGACGACCTGACGTTCGACGTCCGAGCCGGCCGGGTGACCGGCTTCCTCGGCCCCAACGGGGCCGGGAAGTCCACCACCATGCGCATGATCCTGGGCCTCGACCACCCCACCCGGGGACGCGCCCTGATCGCCGGCCGGCCCTACGCGGACCTGCGCAGCCCGCTGCGGGCCGTGGGAGCGATGCTCGACGCCCGAGCCGTCCACCCCGCCCGCTCCGGCCGCGCGCACCTGCTCGCCCAGGCCCGCGCCAACGCCATCCCGGCACGCCGGGTGGACGAGGTGCTGGAGACGGTCGGCCTGGCCAAGGCGGCCCGCCGGCCGGCCGGCACGTACTCGCTGGGCATGAGCGGGCGGCTCGGAGTGGCGGGCGCCCTGCTCGGCGACCCGCCCGTACTGATCCTCGACGAACCGGTCAACGGCCTCGACCCGGACGGGGTGCGGTGGATCCGCGGGCTCGTACGGGACCAGGCGGCGGAAGGCCGCACCGTCTTCCTCTCCAGCCACCTCATGAGCGAGATGCAGGTGACGGCCGACCACCTCGTCGTCATCGGGCGGGGCCGGCTGCTCAGCGACACCACGATGACGGAGTTCCTGGCCGCCGCCTCTCCCGCGACGGCGCGCGCCACCGTGCCCGATCCCGGGGAGCGGTCCGCGCTGGTCCGGCGGCTGGCAGCCGCCGACGGCGTGGCCGTCGAAGCGGGAGCGGACGGCGTGGTCACCGTCGGCGGCAGGACCGCCGCCGAGGTCGGCGACATCGCCCACCGCTGCGGGGTACGGCTGCACGCCCTGGGCGACGTGGGCGTGTCGCTGGAGCAGGCGTACATGGACCTCACCGCGAGCAGCGTCGAGTACACGACCGGCACCACGCCGGAAGGAGCACGGCAGTGAACACGAGCACGAGCACGAGCACGAGCGCGACCGGGACCGGGACCGCGCGGGACGGGCGGCGGACGGACACGGCGCGGAGCACCGACGGCGTTCCCGGCCGGCGTCCGCCCGGCGGCTTCGCCGGGGAACTCGCCTCCGAGTGGACGAAGCTCCGGTCCGTCCGAGCCCCCTACCTGGCCCTGCTCGCGGGCCTCGTCATCACCGGGGTGTTCACCTTCTACTACGCCTCGATCGCACGCATCAACGGACTGCCCGTCCAGCCCGTCGGGAACGCGGCGGCGGCCTCCGCCGTCGTCACCCAGTTCGCCTTCGTCGTCATGGCCACCGTCGCCGTCACCTCCGAGTACTCCACGGGCACCGTCCGGGCCACGCTGCTGTGGGTGCCGCGCCGGCACCGGGTCCAGGCGGCGAAGGCCCTCGTCGTGGGCACGGTCGCGTGCCTCGGCGGCACCGTGTTCGCCGCCGTGGGGACGGCCGTCGCCTGGGGGGCGTTCGAGGGGCGGGCCTCCTTCGCGGCGGGCACGACCCTCGGGCAGATCCTGGCCGTCGGGGTCTACCAGGGGCTCGTGGCCGTGCTCACCGTCGGCGTGGCCCTCGCGACGCGGCACCCGGCCGGCGCCCTGTCGATCCTCGCCGCACTGCTCTGGGCGCTGCCGAGCGTGTTCCTCGGGCTGGGCGGCGACACCCTCGCCGCCGTCAACGACCGCATGCCGTACGGGGCGGGCGACCACTTCATGCGGGCCGGCGCCGCGGCCCCGTACTCCTCGGTGACGGCCGTGCTGATCGTGGCCGCGTGGACGGCGGCGGCGTACGGGGCCGGCCTGTACGTGCTGCGGCGCAGGGACGCCTGACACCGAGTCGGCCCAGGCACCCGCCCCGCCGCCTCCCGCAGAATCGGAACTCCGAAGGACACGACGCGCACCGGGAAGGACCCCCACGCACCATGCGGCAACCGCACATCCGAACCAGGCACGTGCTCACCGACACGGCGCTGTGGACCGTGCTCGCGGCCGCCACCGGCTACGGGTTCCGTGACGCGGGCGGGGACTCGCCGGTCCTGGACCTGCTGCTCCCGCTGGCCGTGCTGGCCGTGGCCGTCCCGCTGTCCCGCCTCCGGCCCGGCGCCGCCGTGTTCCTCGTCAACGGCCTGTGCGCGGCGGGCCTGGCCGACTCCGCGACCCCCGCCAACGCCCACGTCCTGTCGCTGGCCGCGCTGAGCTGCCTGCTCGGCGCCCGGACGGCCCGCGCCCGGGGCCCCCTCGCCGTGCTCGCCGCGTCCCTCGCGGCCGACCTCGCGGCGTGCGCCGTCCTGGGAGTACCGGCCGTGTGGTGGTTCTACGCCCTGACCGTGCTGCCCACCGCCCTGCTGCTGCCCTGGCTGGCCGGACGCCACTGGCGCGGCCGGCGCGAACTCGTACGGGAGGGCTGGCGGTTGGCCGGCAGCCTGGAGGAACGCCAGCACCTGGTCGCGGAGCGCGCCCGGCTGGCCGAACGGGCGGACATCGCGGCCGACATGCACGACTCCCTCGGCCACGTGCTGAGCCTGGTCGCCCTGCGCGCGGGAGCCCTGGAACTCTCCCCGGACCTCACCGACCGCGACCGGGCCGACGTGGCCGAGCTGCGCGGGACGATCGCGGACGCCGTCGAGCGGCTGCGGGAGACCGTGGCCGTGCTGCACGAACCGGGGGAGCAGGGGCCGGAGCCGGACACGGTCGAGGACCTCCTCGGCCGGGCGGTGGCCTCCGGTGTGCCGGTGCGGTGGGAGCGGCGCGGGACGTTCACCGGGACGCTGCCGCCGCTGGTCGAACGCGGGACGTACCGGGTGGTGCAGGAGGCCCTCACCAACGCCGTGAAGCACGCCCCCGGCGGGCGGGTCAGGGTCGGCATCGACCACGGACCCGACCGCACCCGCGTGAGCGTCGTCAACGCCGCGGCGCGGGACGGCGAACCCGCCGCCACGGGCGCCGGTGCCGGCAGCGGCCGGGGGCTGACCGGGCTCCGGGAACGGGTGACGGTCCTCGGCGGCACCCTGCGGACCGGGCCGTACCAGGACGGCTTCCGCGTCACCGCCGTCCTCCCGCACCAGGCCCCGCCCCGCCAGGCCCGGCGCCCCGGCACCACCGGGGCGGCCGGCCCCGCCCCGGAGTCCGCCGAACGGCACGCCGAGGTGCGCCGCGCCGCCCGCCGCCGCGCGCTGGCCGCCTTCGCGGCGCCGGCCGCCGCGGCGGCCTTCTTCGTCCCGGCCGCCGTCTGCCTGGCCTGGCAGCTGACGACGGGCGTGCTGCCGCCGTCCCGCTTCGCCGGGCTGGAGCCGGGAGCCTCCCGCACCGACCTCGCCGGCCTGCTCCCGGCCCGCGCCTTCCCGTACCCGCCCGACCACCTCCGCTCGGCACCCCGCCCAGCGGGCGCCGACTGCGAGTTCTACCGCTCCGGCCGGGACCTGCTGGCCCAGGTCGACCTCTACCGGCTCTGCTGGTCGGACGGCGTCCTGGTCTCCAAGGACACCCTGAAGGCCACCTAGGGGGTGTCCGCGAAGTAGCGCCTGCCCCGCGACGCCCGGCACGCGCTCTCGCCGCACCGGGCGAAAGACCGAGTACGTCCAGTACGAGGCCTTCCGCCCGGCACGCCGAGAGCACGCACCGGACCCCGCGGGGCCCGCCCTCCGGGCGGACGGAGCCACTTCGCGGACACCCCCTAGGGTTCAGGGCATGGACGCCGCCGCACTCGACCACCGGAACCGCACGCACCAGGACTGCGTGCCGCCCGACCTCGTCGAGCGGCTCCTCGGCCTCGGGCACGCCGGTCTCGTGCGCGCGCAGGCCCTCGCGGAGGACGGCGACTGGTTCTGCGCCCGCGCCTGGGCGCGCCGGCTGGCCGGGCAGGGCCGCACGGACGACGCCCTCGCCGTGGTCGCCCGCTACAGCGCGACGGGCTGGTTCACCGCGGCGGCGGAGGCCGCCCGGCTGCTCGACGCGGCGGGCCGGGGCGAGGAGGCCGTCCGGCTGCTGCGCCCCTTCGCGGCGGACGGGGAGCGGTCCGCGCTGCGGGAGCTGGCGCCGCTGCTGGCCCGCCACGGCCGGGCCGAGGAGGCGTACGCACTGCTCGTCCCGCACATCGCGGACTGGCACCTCGCCGAACGGCTGGCCGACGTGGCGCTCGTACTGGGCCGGGGCGACGAGGTCGCGGAGCTGCTCGCCGCCCGGACCGCGCCCGGCCGCCCGTGCGAGCGGTGCGGCGGCCCGGAATGCGCGGGGCGCGGCCCCGAACCGTTCAACGCCGTCAACCTCATCGCGTCCATCCGCGACCGGCAGGGCCGTACGGAGGAAGCGCTCGCGGTCCTCCACGCGCACGGCCCCACCCTGGTCAACAACCGGGACCCGCTCGCCGAACTCCTCGTGAAGCACGGCCGGATCGATGAACTCCGCGCCTACGCCGCCGATGGCGAGCACCCGTCGGCCGTCCGCCGCCTGGCGGAGCACCTGGAGGAACGGGGGGACGTGGCGGGCGCGGTGGAGTCCTACCGGCCGCACGCCCGACAGGACTCCGGGCACGCCCGGACCCTGCTCGCGGAGCTCCTCGCCCGGCACGGCCGGGGCGGCGAGGCCGTCGAGCTGATGCGGGCGCACGACACCCACGACGACCACCACCTCATCGTGCTGTGCGGGCTGTTCGCCGCCGAGGGCCGGGCCGAGGAGGGCCTCGCCCACCTGGACGCCCTCAAGTCCCGCCGGGGCGAGGAGGAATACGAGCTGTTCCGCCTGCGCGGCCCCCTCCTGGCGGCCTGCGGCCGCCTGGACGAGGCGGTGGCGCAGACCCGCGCGCACCCCGAGGGCGCGAACTGGTACGCGGTCGAGGACCTGGCCCACCTCCTGGCCGCATCCGGCCGCCCGGAGGACGCCGTGGCCCTCCTGGAGCCGGACCGCATCCGGCACCGCCAGGACCTCGCTCCGCTCCTGGTGGACCTGGGCCGCGCGGAGGAGGCCGTCACCCTCCTGCGCACCCCCCTCCCCGAAGTCCCCCCGCCGACCCCTGGGGCTACAGCGACCTCCCGCCCTTCTGAGCGTCGGACCCAGCCCTCCGACGAGGCCGTGAAGCCGGCGAGGCGGGATGTCCGTCGAACACGACGGGTCAGCGGACGCCGCGGATCGGGCGTACCGCCAGCGCCCCCGCCACCGCCAGCACGGCGGCGACGACGAACAGCGCGGTGTAGCCGCCGCTCACCGAGACCACCACCGAGGCGACGAACGGGGCGACGATCTGCGGACCGGCGTTCGCGATGTTGAGCACGCCCATGTCGCGCGCCGCGTCCTCCGCCGCCGGCAGGACCATCGTCACCAGCGCCGTGTCCACGGCCATGTAGCTGCCGAACGCCAGGCCGTTCACCACGGAGAAGGCCAGCATCGCGGTCCAGCTCGCCGACACGGCCGGGATGACGAGCGCGACCGCCGACAGCAGCGCCGAGGCCCCCACGAACAGCTTGCGCCGGTCCAGCCGGTCCGACAGCCAGCCGCCCGCCACCGTGGAGACGACCATCGCGACGCTCGTCAGCGGCATCAGCAGGGCCACCGCCGCCTCCGGCTCCATCCCCTCGGGCAGCACGGTGTGGTCCTGGAGGACGTACAGCTGGTACCCGCTCACCGCGAAGTAGCCGAGCACGAGCAGCGCCCGCCCGATGAACGCCCAGCGGAAGTCGTGGTCGCGCAGGGCACCGGCGAAGGCGGCGAGCTGCGCCCGGACGGGCAGCGGGGCACGCGCCGGGAGCCGCTGCTCACGGGAGCAGGCGGTGAACAGGACCGCCGCGCCCGCCACGATCGCGCCGAAAACGAGGTAACCGGTACGGAAGTCGTCCGCGAAGGCCGCCCCGGCCAGCGCACCCAGCACCGACCCGAAGGGCAGGCCGAGCCCGACCGCGGCCGAAGCCTTGCCGCGGGCGCTCACCGGCACCCGGTCGGGGACGACGGAGGTGAGGGCGGCCTGGTAGACGTTCATCACGGCCTGGCCGAGGCACCAGGCGATGGTGATCAGCAGGATCGTGTCGGCCAGGCCCAGCAGCAGCATCGCCGGCACCGCGGCGAGCCCGCCGCCGAGGATCCACGGGTCGCGCCGTCCGTTGCGGTCGGACAGGGCACCGCGACGGGGTTGAACACCGTCGCGAAGACCGCGGAAACCCCCGCGATCAGGCCGAAGTTGGCGACCTTGTCGGCCGGGTCGACCCGCTCCACCTGGAGCGCGAGCAGGATGCCGGCGACGCCGACGTAGAGGGCGTACATCGCGGTGTTGCCGAGCAGCAGCAGCGGCAGCAGTCCGCGGCCGGGGGAGGGTCTGCCGGGGGTGGCGGCGGCGGTGCCGGTGCCGGGGGAGGAAAGAGCCATGGTGCCCTCCTGGGCAGGGGTGGAGGGGTGCGCGCCGCCCCGTCGCGGGTGGCGGGTACGACAGGGTGCGAGGGGGCGGCGGCACGTCTGGGAGGGGGCCGGCGAAGATTGGGTTACACGTGTCACTGAAACGTGTAAGCACTGTCTAGCACCCGATTCCGGCCAACCGCCAGCCCCCGTGCGCAATCGGTCTGGAAAGATGCCCGGGCCATGTCTGACTCACCGAATCCGCCGGGCCGGCGCACTCCGCCCGCCCCGCCGTCCCCGCCCGCGGCGGCACCCGTGCCGACCAGCGCCGACGTCGCCCGCCTGGCGGGCGTCTCGCGCGCGACGGTCTCGTACGTCCTGAACAACGCGGAAGCCGTACGCATCAGCGAGCCGACCCGGCGCCGGGTCCGAGAGGCCGCCGAGGAGCTGGGCTACGTACCGCACGCCGCCGCCCGCAGCCTGCGCGCAGGCCACACCCGCATCGTGCTGCTGCCCACCTCGCACGTGCCGGCCGGGCCGCTCTACAGCAACTTCCTCAACGAACTCCAATGGGCCCTGCGCCGCCGGGACTACACCGTGGTCCAGTACGGCAGCCTCGGCCTCAGCGGCGACGAGGCCGCCCGCGCCTGGGCCGAACTGCGGCCCGTGGCGGTGATCTCCCTCGGCGAGACCGCCCTCTCCCCGCGGAACGTCGCCACCCTCAAACGGGCCGGAGCGCGTGCGGTCATCACGATGGGCCCCGACACGGTCGCGGGCGCGCACGCCCTCGTGATGGACCAGGCGGAGGTGGGCGCCCGCGCCGCCGCGCACCTCGTGGAACGCGGCCGCCGCCGGATCGGGGTGGTCGTGCCGCGGGAGGACGGCCTGGAACTGTTCTCCGCACCCAGGCTGGCGGGCGCCGGATCGGTGGCGGGCGCGGAAGTCGTACGGGCCCTGCCGATGGCCTACACGGAGGAGTCGGCGGCGGCGCTGGCCGCGCGGTGGGGGGAGCTGGGGCTGGACGGGGTCTTCGCGTACAACGACGAGTACGCGATGCTGCTGATGCGGGCCCTGCAGGACGCCGGGGTGCGGATCCCCGAGGACGCGGCGGTGATCGGCGCGGACGACCTGCTGATCGGGCGGCTGCTGCGGCCGAGGCTGAGCACGGTGCGGATCGAGATGCCGACGGGGGAGCGGTTGGCGGGGCTGGTGGATGCGGCGGTGCGGGATCCTTCGGAGATCACGCAGCGGCACGACCTGATGGGGGCGGTTGCGGTACCCCGCGATTCCACTCCTTCTTGACGCGCCGCTCGCGCGGCTCGGCCGCGGGCGGCCTCCCCGGCTTCGCGCCGCTGCGCCGGCCTCCGGCCGTCGGGTCCGGGGCGGGGCCAGCTTCGGTGGCTGGGCCGGTGGGTCGTCTGCGGCTGGGTGGGCCGCTGCGCGGGGCGAGGTCCCCTACCCACCCTTCCACCGTTCCCCGGGCTGCGCCCGGACCCCTTCTGGGGGCTCCGCCCCCAGACCCCCGCGCCTCAAACGCCGGCGAGGCTGGAATCTGTCGGCCGGGGCGCGGGGCAGCCGGGACTGAACGGGCCGGGAAGTCCGGGGTGCCGGGTCGGGGGTGGGGACGGGGTGGGGTGTCGTCCGGGACTAAAACGAGATGAATTCGGCGCGAGGCACCCCGCACATCCGGATCCGGATCGGGCGCCGAACATCGAAGCCCGTCCCGGACGACACCCCACCCCGGCACCGCCCCCGACCCCCGCAGCCACCCACCCACCACCCCGCCCGGCAGGGCAACGGTCCACCCGCACTCCGCCGGGCAGGGCAACGGTCCACCCGCGCCCCGCCGGGCTGGGCAACGGGCCCCGCCCGGCAGGGCAGCGGCCTGCACCCGCACCGGCATCCCGCCCGGCCAGGGCAACGGCCCACCCCGCACCCCGCCCGGCCAGGGCAAGGGCAACCGTTGACACACCCCGACGCCTCGGCGGAGACTGCGGGCGCGCCCCACCGGGCGTGCCCGGGGGTGGGTCCCGGTGCCCACGCCGGCACCCGGGCCGCCGCCGACCGTACGGAGCCGCCCAGGAGAGCCGCCATGAGCATCCGCACCGTCCGCGACGTCTACGTCGTCGACGCCGTCCGCACCCCGATCGGCAAGTTCGGCGGAGCCCTCGCCGGGGCGCGCCCCGACGACCTCGCCGCGCACGTCGTGCGCGCGCTGGTGGACCGTACGCCCGACCTGGACCCCGCCCGCATCGACGACGTCGTCTTCGGTGACGCCAACGGCGCCGGCGAGGACAACCGCGACGTCGCCCGCATGGCGGTGCTGCTGGCCGGGCTGCCGGTGACCGTCCCCGGCGTGACCGTCAACCGGCTCTGCGGTTCGGGTCTCGAAGCCGTCGTCCAGGCGGCCCGCGCGATCGCGCTCGGCGACGCGTCCGTCGCCATCGCCGGCGGCGTCGAGTCGATGTCCCGCGCCCCCTGGGTGGTGCAGAAGCCCGAGCGCGCCTTCCCCGCCGGGCACCAGCAGATGTGGTCCACCACCCTCGGCTGGCGCATGACCAACCCCCGGATGCCCGCCGAGTGGACGGTCTCCCTCGGCGAGGGTGCCGAACTCGTCGCCGAGAAGCACGGCATCACCCGCGAGGCGCAGGACGCCTTCGCCCTGGAGAGCCACCGCAAGGCCGCCGCCGCCTGGGCGGACGGGCTGTACGACGGCGAGGTCGTGCCGTACCCCGGCGTGGACCTCGCGCGTGACGAGTGCATCCGCGAGGGCTCCACCCCCGAGGCGCTGGCCCGCCTCAAGCCGGCGTTCCGGACGGACGGTTCGGGTACCGTCACGGCCGCCAACGCCTCCCCCCTCAACGACGGCGCCGCCGCGCTGCTGCTCACCGACGAGGAGGGGCTCGCCGCGACGGGCCGGGAGCCGCTCGCGCGGATCAGCGCCTCCGCCGTCACCGGGATCGAGCCGCAGCTGTTCGGCCTCGGCCCGGTCGACGCCGTGGAGCGGGCCCTCGGCAAGGCGGGCCGTTCGCTGTCCGGCCTGACGGCCTTCGAGCTGAACGAGGCCTTCGCCGCGCAGGCGCTGGGCTGTCTCGCGGCCTGGCCGGAGCTGGACCCGGCGGTGGTCAACCCGCGCGGCGGCGCCATCGCCATCGGCCACCCGCTCGGCGCCTCCGGTGCCCGGCTGGCCGGCTCGGTGGCGCACCAGCTGGCGGCGGCCGGCTCCGGCACCGGCATGGCGGCGCTGTGCATCGGCGTCGGCCAGGGCATCGCCCTGGTCCTGGAGCGGTAGCCGTAGCCGTAGCGGTACCGCACCGCCCCACGGGACCCCGTCGATCGTTTCCGGTCACGGGGTCCCGCCAACTGCCCAATAACTGAACAGAGATGACGCCCCCGGTCTGGCACGATGGCGCCTGCTGCCGCCCCCCGCCCCGCCCGCCCACCCCCACCCGGAGGCCCCGCGCCATGCCGCTGCTCGATCCGACCCTCTGGCAGGACGGACCCACGCTCACCGGCGGTACCGCTCCGGTCGTCGAACCCGCGACCGGCCGTACCCTCGCCACCGTCGACCTCGCCGCCCCCGCCGACGTCGCCGAGGCGGCCGTACGGGCCCGGGCCGCGCAGCTCGACTGGGCGCGCGCCACCCACCTGGAGCGGGCGGCCGTGCTGCGCCGCGCCGGGGACCTGTTCGCGGCCCACGCGGACGAGCTGCGCGAGTGGCTGGTCCGCGAGTCGGGCTCCATACCCGGCAAGGCCGACTTCGAACTGCACGTCGCCGCCCAGGAGTGCTACGAGGCCGCGGGGCTCGCCTCCCGCCCGGCCGGGCAGGTGCTGCAGAGCGAGGCGCCCCGGCTCTCCTTCACCCGCCGGGTCCCGGCCGGGGTGGTCGGGGTGGTGGCGCCGTTCAACGCCCCGCTGATCCTCTCCATCCGCTCCGTGGCCCCCGCCCTCGCGCTCGGCAACGCCGTCCTGCTCAAGCCCGACCGCCGGACCGCCGTCAGCGGCGGGCTCTGCCTGGCCGCCGTGTTCGCGGCGGCGGGGCTGCCGGCCGGGCTGCTGCACGTACTGCCGGGCGGGGCCGACACGGGCGCCGCGGTGGTCAAGGACCCGCTGGTGCGGGTGGTCTCGTTCACCGGGTCCACCGCGGCGGGCCGGGCCGTCGGCGAACTGGCGGGCCGTCACCTCAAGCGCGCACACCTGGAGCTGGGCGGCAACTCGGCCCTCGTCGTGCTCGCCGACGCCGACGTCGAGGCGGCCGTCGCGCAGGCCTCCTGGGGCTCCTTCTTCCACCAGGGCCAGATCTGCATGACCGCCGGGCGCCACCTCGTGCACACCTCGCTCTACGACGAGTACGTGGAGCGGCTCGCCGCCCGCGCCGAGGCCCTGGCCGTCGGCGACCCCTTCCGCGAGCGCGTCCACCTGGGCCCGCTGCTCGACCGGACGCAGCTGGAGCGGGTCCACGGCCTGGTCGGGGCCAGCGTCGAGCAGGGCGCCAAGCTCGTCGCGGGCGGCACCCACCAGGACCTCTTCTACCGGCCGACGGTGCTGGCGGGCGTGGCCGACGACAGCCCCGCCTACGCCGAGGAGGTCTTCGGCCCGGTGGCGCCCGTACGCTCCTTCGCGACCGAGGACGAGGCGGTGGAGCTGGCCTCGGCGGGCCCGTACGGGCTCTCCCTGGGCATCGTCACCGCCGACGCGGGACACGGCCTGGAGCTGGCGGGCCGCATCCCGACCGGGATCGCGCACGTCAACGACCAGACGGTGAACGACGAGGCGGTGGCCCCCTTCGGCGGTGTCGGCGCCTCCGGCACGGGCGCCCGGTTCGGCGGGGAGGCCAACCTCGACGCCTTCACCGAACTGCGCTGGACCACGGCCCGCACCACCGCACCCGGCCACCCCTTCTAGCGGTTCCCGCCCGGTCGCGGAATGCGGCGGGGCGGCCGGTCGTTCCTTCAGGACACCCGCAATACATGGAGGTCTGGAAACCGTGGCTACTGTCGAGCTCACCAAGGAGAACTTCGACGAGACGGTCAGCGAGAACCCGTTCGTGCTGATCGACTTCTGGGCCGGCTGGTGCCGCCCCTGCCTCCAGTTCGCGCCGGTCTACGAGAAGGCCGCGGAGGCCAACCCCGACCTGGTCTTCGCCAAGGTGGACACCGAGGCCCAGCAGGAGCTGGCCGCGGCCTTCCAGATCACCTCGATCCCCACGCTGATGATCGTCCGCGACCAGGTCGCCATCTTCGCGCAGCCCGGGGCGCTGCCGGAGGCCGCCCTCACGGACCTCATCGGGCAGGCCCGCGCCCTCGACATGGACGAGGTCCGGGCGAAGATCGCCGCCTCCCAGGCCGAGGAGGGCGCCACCGGCACGCCGGAGGCCTGAGATTGCCGGACGCGGCCCGGCCGCTGCGGGGACACTGGACCGCATGACCGAAGCCGTGGAGTACGACGTCGTGGTGCTCGGCGGGGGACCGGCCGGCGAGAACATCGTCGACCGGACCCGCGCCGCCGGGCTGAGCACGGCCCTGGTGGAGAGCGAGCTCGTCGGCGGGGAGTGCTCGTACTGGGCCTGCATCCCCAGCAAGGCCCTGCTGCGCCCGGCCCTCGCCCGCGCGGACGCCCGCCGCGTGCCGGGGCTCGCGGACGCCGTCCGGGGGCCGCTGGACGCCGAGGCCGTCTTCGCGCACCGCGACTACTGGACGGGCCACTGGAAGGACGACGGCCAGCTCGACTGGCTCGACTCCATCGGCGCCCACCTCTACCGGGGCCACGGCCGCCTCTACGGCGTCCGCAAGGTGGCCGTGACCAGCCCCGAGGGCGTGCACCACGTGCTCTCGGCCCGGCACGCCGTCGTCGTCGCCACCGGCAGCCGGGCCGTGGTCCCGGACCTGCCCGGCCTCGCCGGCGCCGGGGCGTGGACCAGCCGCGAGGCCACCTCCGCCCGGGAGGTGCCCGGCCGGCTGCTGATCGTCGGCGGCTCGGTGGTGGCCGCCGAGATGGCCACCGCCTGGCAGGCCCTCGGCTCGCGGGTCACCGTCCTGGTACGCGGCTCCGGGCTGCTGCCCCGGATGGAGCCCTTCGCCGGGGAGCTGGTCGCCGAGGCCCTGACCGTGGCCGGCGCGGTGGTCCGTACCGGGGTGGTGGTGGAGGCGGTCGTACGGGACGGCCCGGCCGGCCCGGTCACGGTGGTCCTGGAGGGCGGCGAGCTGCTGGAGGGCGACGAGCTGCTGATGGCGACCGGCCGCGCGCCCCGCACCGAGGACATCGGGCTGGACACGGTGGGGCTGAAGCCCGGGGACTGGATCGGGGTCGACGAGAGCTGCCGGGTCACCGGCCACGACTGGCTCTACGCCGTCGGGGACGTCAACCACCGGGCGCTCCTCACCCACCAGGGCAAGTACCAGGCCCGTATCGCCGGGGCCGCCATCGCCGCCCGGGCCGCCGGACCGGGAGCCCCCGCCCCGGACACCGGCCGCTGGGGCGCGCACGCGGCGACCGCCGACACCGCGGCGCTGCCCCAGGCCGTCTTCACCGACCCGGAGGCGGTGGCGGTCGGCCTCACCCTCGCCGAGGCGGAACGGGCGGGCCACCGGGTCCGAGCCGTCGACTTCGACCTCGGCAAGGTGTCCGGCGCGGGCCTGTACGCCGACGGCTACCGGGGCCGGGCCCGCATGGTCGTGGACCTCGACCGGCAGGTGCTGCTGGGCGCCACCTTCGTCGGCCCGGGCGCCGCCGAGCTGCTGCACGCGGCGACCGTGGCCGTGGCCGGGGAGGTGCCGGTCGACCGGCTGTGGCACGCGGTCCCCGCCTTCCCCACCGTCAGCGAGGTCTGGCTGCGGCTCCTGGAGGCCTACCGGGGCTGACCCCCGCCGTCCGCGCGCCGGGCCGCCGCCTCGGCGAGCACGGCCACGACCTCCTCGTCGGGGGTCTGGGAGAAGTCCCGGTACCACTCGCCGACCGCGCGGAACGCGGGCGGCGACGACAGGCACACCACCTCGTCCGCCGCCCCGCGCAGCCACGCGACCGCCTCCGGAGGCGCCACCGGAACGGCCAGCACCACCCGCGCCGCGCCCGACGCGCGGGCGATCTCGCAGGCGGCGGCGGCCGTGGCGCCCGTGGCGATCCCGTCGTCGACCACGATCACCGTCCGGCTGTCGAGCGGCACGCGGGCCCGGCCCTCGCGGAACCGGTGGGCCCGCCGTTCCAGCTCCGCCTGCTCCTCGTGCTCGACCTCGGCCAGCTCCCGCGCCGAGGCGCGGCTGCGCCCGACGACGTCCTCGTTGATGATCCGCACCCCGCCCTCGCCGATGGCGCCGAAACCCAGCTCGCGGTGGTGCGGCACGCCGAGCTTGCGGACGACGATCACGTCGAGGGCGGCGTCCAGTGCACGCGCCACCTCGAAGGCCACGGGCACCCCGCCGCGCGGCAGCCCGAGCACGACGGGGTCCTCGCCCCGCAGGTGGTGCAGCGCGTCGGCGAGACGCCGTCCCGCGTCCGCACGGTCGGTGAAGATCACAGCCGCTCACCCCGTTCCGGGCGTCCCCTTCGAACGAACACCGTCCCCGGCCCGTCCGCAACCGGAGCGGGCCCCGGGATCGCGGGACCCGGACCGGGGGCCGGCGGGGCGTGCGGCCGCCCACTCGCCGATGATCACGTCGGATAGGTTGAACGCAGCCCGTCCGGCGACGCGGTGACCGACCGTCACCCTTCGCGCCGGAGGTCCGGACCCGCGACGAAGGAGCCACCGCCCGTGATCGTGATAGCCCAGCTCAGTGACGTCCACATCGACGGCGGGCCCCGGGCCGCCGAGCGCACCCGCGCCGTGCTGGACTACCTGGACGGCCTCCCGTACGACCTCGCCGCCGTGCTGGTCAGCGGGGACATCACCGACAACGGGACCCCCGGCGAGTACGAGGAGGCCCGCAAGCTGCTGACCTCGCGGCACCCGCTGGTGATCTGCCCCGGCAACCACGACGAGCGCCTCGCCTTCCGGCGGGGCCTGCTGGACGAGGAGGAGCCCTCCGCCGCTCCGGTCGACCAGGTGCTGCGGGGCGAGGGCTTCGTCCTGGCGGTGTGCGACTCCTCGGTCCCGGGGGAGCACCACGGGTACCTGGAGGACTCCACCCTGGAGTGGCTCGACGGCGTCCTGGCCGCCACCCCGCAGGAGGTGCCCGTCCTCGTCGCCTTCCACCACCCGCCGGTCGAGCTGCACACCCCGTACGTGGACGGCATCCGGCAGTTCGGCGAGGAGCGCCTGGAGGCGCTGGCCCTGCGCCACCCCCACCTGCGCGCCTTCCTGTGCGGGCACGCCCACACGGCGGCGGCGACCACCTTCGCGGGCCGTCCGCTGCTGGTGGCGCCCGGGGTGGTGTCCACCCTGCGGCTCCCGTGGGAGGAGCAGACGGACCCCGATCACCACGTCCACCTGGACGAGCCGCCGGCCGTCGCCTTCCACGTGCTGGGCGCGGACGGGCGGCTGACGACGCATTACCGGGTGGTCGTCGCCCGGCGGTAGCTGCTGCCGTCGCGGGTCCGGGTGAGCAGGCCCGAGGTGATCAGGTAGCGGCGCAGGGCGGAGCAGTCCTCGTGCACGGTCCGCAGCGCGTCGTTCACCTCGGGCTCCGAGTACTCCCGGTCCGGGGCGAACAGGGTCTCGGTGAGGTGTTCCAGCAGCTGTTCGCGCCGGGCGGCCTTGCGCGGGATGGCGATCAGGCGCCCGCCGGAGAAGAGGTCGGCGACCCCGCGCGGCTCCCGCCGGTCCGCGGGTTCCCGCTGGTCGGTGCCGTGCCGGGCGGTGCTGTGTTGATCGGTGGTCTGTGACATGCCCCGAGCTTCGCCCGCACCCGTCGGGCCGTGCAACGCGTTTTCCCCGCCCCCGGGACGGCCCGGGGAGCGGGGGACGCGGAGCGGGAGCCGTCAGGAGGTGACGGTGATCTGCTGGGACGGGTCGGTGGTGTCGGTGACCTTGTAGACGGCGTTGAAGGTGGACGTGGTCGCGCTCGTCGGGCAGCCGAAGCCGCCGGTGACGGTCACGGGGACGGTCGCGTTGGTGAAGGTCAGGCTCGACGGGGCGCCGTTCGTCCAGGTGCCCGGTGCGCTGGCGGCCCCGCCGGGCGCGGCGGTGACGGTGCAGGAGGCCAGGCCCGAGGTCTGCACGACGAGGCCGCCGGCCGGGACCGTCATGGTCGCCGTGATCGGGGAGCCGTTCTGCATGGACACCGCCCAGGACCCGCTGGTGGTCACCGTCGCGCTCACGCCCGGCATGCTGGTCGTACAGGAGCTGTAGGTCGGCGGGGAGATGGGCGAGGAGACCGGACCCGCCGGGTTCTGGTTGCCGGGGGCGGCCGGCACCGAGCCGGTGGAGACGGAGACCGTGCAGGTCACCGTGACCGAACCGGCCTTGAGGGTGGCCTTCCCGCTGAGGGTGGCCTTGAAGGCGTGCCCGGCCGGGGTGACGGTGGTCGACCCGGCCGCCGGTAACGGCGCGGCGGTGGCGGTGGCGGAGGCCGCCGTCAGTGCGGCCGCGGCGGCCAGGCCGAGGGCGAACGCGGTGCGCGTACGGCTCATGGCTGTGCTCCTTGGGGATTGGGGTGCGGAGTGGGGGAGTTCCCGGCGGGGGAGGGCCGGGCGGGGGCGGCGGAGCCCCCGGCGCGCGGGGCGGCGTACGGCTGCCAGGCGAACATCAGCCCGCCGCCGAGGATGCCGAGCAGGGTGCCGATCAGGAACCCGCCGAGGTTCGACATGACCAGCGCGGCGGTGGCGACGAGCGTGGTGAGGATCCCGGCGAGGGTGCGCTGTGCGGGGGAGAACCAGCCGGTGAGACCGAGGACGATCATGACGACGCCCATCAGGACGGACGGGATGCCCGCCACCCCCTGCTGGAGCATGATCTTCAGCGGGGCCAGCGGCAGCACGCTGATCCACGCCCCGGCCAGGACGGCGAAGAGCCCGCCCCAGAAGGGCCTGCCGCGCCGCCACCGCCGCCAGCGGCTCAGAAGCATTCCTTCTTGCCCTTGCTGATGCTCATGTTCAGCCCGGACAGCTTGAAGGTGCCGGCGTTGGTCGCCCACGCCGTCTGCTGGAGGCTGCTGATGCTGACCTTGTCCGCCTGCTGGGCGAACAGGTCCTGCATGCCCTGCGCCTCGGCCGGGCCCTTGTCGAGGGTGGAGGCGTCGCGCCCGATCTCGATGTTCGTGAACTCGGCGTCGCCGGCGAGCTGGGTGGCGTCCACGAACAGGTTGGAGGCCTCGACGGGGGCCTTCTTGCCGGCCGTCAGGTTGAGCGAGATGTCCCCGATGACGGGGAGGCTGGTGACCACCGACTGGCAGAGGTCGTGCAGTTTGGCCTCCCTGACGGCGGTGACCGCCACCGGGATCAGCTCCTGACGGGCGTTGACGTCGACGCTGCCGTACTGGGCGAAGCCCTCGCCCTCCAGGCTCTTGGCCGACACCTTGAACTGCTGGCCCGACACCGCGAAGGAGGCGGCGAGCGCGCCCTGGGCGAGGGCGATGCCGAGACCGGCGGTGACCGCGACGGCGGGGGCGGTCAGGAGGACGAACCTGCGCCAGCGGACCCGCCCGCCGTCTCTGACGAGCTCCTCGCCGGGCGGCTCGGCACCGGCGCCGGGCCCGGATTCGGATAAGTTCGGTGAATCTGCCATGAGATGGTCCTTATCTCGGCTGTGCACCTTTGTTACCGACGAGTTGAATGTAAGAGTGCCAATGGTGGTTGGCAAGGTTGTGCGAGAGCACCCTTTAGGCCGACTCCTACTGCTCCGTACGCAGCAGTTCGGCGACCTCCGCCTCCACCCGGCGGCCCATCGCCCGGGCGAACTCCGTGGCCACCACCTCGCCGGCCACCGGCCGCAGTGCCGCCACCGCCTCCCGGACATGATCCAGCTGACTGGCCGAAAGCGGCCCCAGCCCCTCCGCGCCGATCACGTGCCGCCGGAACAGCGCCACGAACCGGTCCGCCAGCGCCGCCGCCTGGACCTGTACGAAGTCCCCCGCGTCCAGGATCTCCCCGAGCGGCACCCCCTGCCGCACCAGCGCCACCGTCGCCTCCAGCAGCCGCCGGCTCGGATAGGTGACCCGCTCCCCGTCCAGGAGTACGTAGCCCAGCTCGGCCGCCCGCCGCGTGTGCTCGGCCGTCGCCCCCGGGCCGAACAGCTCGCGCAGCTCGGCCCGGGTCATCGTCACCGGCTCCTCCTGCACCCAGTCCCGGGTCATCTCCCGTTCCAGGCCCAGCAGTTGGGACAGCCCGCCGCCGTGCTCCCAGGCGGCCAGCAGCTCGCCGATGCCGTTGACCGTGTACCCGCGCCCCAGCAGGTCGCTGATCAGCCGCAGCCGGGTCAGGTGGTCGTCGGAGTACCAGGCGATCCGGCCCTCGCGGCGCGGCGGGGGCAGCAGCCCGCGCTCCTGGTAGTAGCGCAGGTTGCGCACCTTGACCCCGGCCGCGCGGGCCACGTCCTCCCGGCGGTAGCGCCGCTCACCGCCGGCGGCCTCCGCCGTGCTGCCCGCCGTGCCGTCCGCCCTGCCGTCCGCCTGTGCCCCGGTGCTCCCCACGCGGCCGAGTGTAGGACCTACCGGCGGGTGTACCGGCAGGTCACATGGGGCGGGGCCGCGACTCGCGCTTGACCGCCCGCAGCACCACGAACCTCGGCTCGCTCGCGGCGACTTCACAGTTGCCGAACAGTCGCTGGAGGTGCGTGTGGTAGCCCATGTGCCGGTTGGCGACCACCCACAGCTCCCCGCCCGGGCGCAGCGCCTTGCGGGACTGCGCGAACATGCGCAGCGCCGTGGCGTCGGTCGTCGCCTGGTGGGAGTGGAACGGCGGGTTGTTGAGGATCAGGTCCACCGAGGAGGGCGCCAGCATGGCCACCCCGTCGCCGACGAGGAACTCCGCCGTCCGCCGGCCGGGGCGGACGTTGGCCTCGTACGTGGCCCGGGCCGAGGCGACGGCCTGGTACGACTCGTCGGTGAAGACCACCTCGGCGTCCGGGTCGGCCACCTGCACGGCCGTGCCCACGACGCCGTTGCCGCAGCCCAGGTCCACGACGCGGGCGCCGTCGGTGTTGGTCGGGATGCTCTGGAGGAAGAAGCGGGTGCCGACGTCCAGGCGGTCCGCGCAGAAGATCCCGGCGTGGTTGACCGTGGCCAGCCCGGCGCCCGAGCCGCCGTCCTCGTCGACCGTGTACGTCACCGGCCACGGCGAGGAGCCGGCGGCGGCCAGGACCGCGGGGTCGGGGGTGCAGAAGATCAGCCGGGCCTTCTTCTCGGCCAGCGAGGTGCGCGTCGGCCCGAGGATCTTCTCGAAGAGGTTCAGCGTGGAGGTGTGGATCTCCTTGACCATGCCGGTGCCCACGACCACGGTGCCCTCGTGCACGTGCGGGGCCAGCCGGTGCAGCTGGTCCTCCAGCAGCGCCAGGCTCTTCGGGACCCGGACGAGGAGTACGTCGATCCGCGCGGGCGGTGCGTCCCGCGTGGTCAGCAGGGTCACCGTGGACTTGGAGGTGCCGATCCCGGCCCGGTCCAGGTTCGCCTCGGTCGCGGCGCGGGCCAGCGAGGAGTCGGTGATCTGGGTGGGGCGGTGGGCGGCCAGGGCCGTGGTCAGCGCCCCCCAGCGGTCGCCGACGACCGTGATCTGCCCGGCGCCCGCCAGGTCGACCGGGCCGCGCTCGCCGGTACCGGCGTCGAGGTGGCGCAGCAGGTACTCGTCGGCGGCGTCCCAGGCGCGGAGCCGGTCGCGGGGGTCGGCGGGGAAGCGGGTGAGTTCGTAGGAGCCGAAAGGCGTGGTCAGGCGGTTCATATTGGCACCCAGGCTAGCCGAGGAGGCCCCGGACCCGTGCCCGGCCGCACCCCGCGCCCTGACATTCCCCGCAAAGTGGCGCTGCCGGCCGGCCCCCGCGCCACTAAGTTGTGCGGCATGAGCAATCTCGATCGCCAGCCCGCTCTCTCCGCCTGCGGCGGCCGCGGCTTCGTCGTGGCCGAGCCGGTGCGCGAGCTCCTCAGCCCGCGCACGGTCAAGCTGGGGGAATCCACCGAGGTCCGCCGACTCCTGCCGAACCTGGGCCGCCGCATGGTGGGCGCCTGGTGCTTCGTCGACCACTACGGCCCGGACGACATCGCCGACGAACCCGGCATGCAGGTCGCCCCGCACCCGCACGCGGGCCTCCAGACGGTGAGCTGGCTGCACCAGGGCGAGGTGCTGCACCGCGACAGCACGGGCAGCCTCGCCACGATCCGCCCGCGCGAGCTGGGCCTGATGACCTCCGGCCGGGGCATCAGCCACTCCGAGGAGAGCCCCCGCCCGCACGCCCGCTTCCTGCACGGCGCCCAGCTGTGGGTGGCCCTCCCCGACGCCCACCGCGACGTCGCCCCGCACTTCCAGCACCACGCCGACCTCCCGCGGGTCACGGCCCCCGGCCTGGACGCGACGGTCATCCTGGGCACCCTGGACACGGCGACCTCCCCGGGCACCGCGTACACCCCCATCGTCGGCGCGGACCTCGCCCTGACCGCCGGCACCGAGACCCGCCTCCCCCTGAACCCGGACTTCGAGTACGCGGTCCTCTCCATGTCGGGCGAGGCCCACGTGGACGGAGTACCGGTCCTCCCCGGCTCGATGCTCTACCTGGGCTGCGGCCGCACCGAACTCCCGCTCCGCGCCTCCTCGGACGCGGGCCTGATGCTGCTGGGAGGGGAGCCGTTCGAGGAGGAGATCGTGATGTTCTGGAACTGGGTATCCAGGAGTCATGAAGAGGTCGTCCAGGCCCGTGAGGACTGGATGAACGGAACCCGATTCGGCGAGGTCAAAGGCTACGACGGACCCCCGATCCCGGCCCCCGAGATTCCCCCGACGCACCTGAAACCGCGGGGTCGTGTGCGATGACCGCGTACGAGTTCGGGACTGGCGCGGGGTGCCGCGCCACGGTCGGCTGAGTCTCGGCTCGTTGAGAGATCCGATGCACGTCAATCGCAGTTCTCGGATCCGGGGGAACCTCTGTGTGATTCTCGTCTGTGGTAATTCGCGATCAGGTGTGAGGAAGGTGATGCTGACCCGAAGCTGATTGGTCGCATTGCTGATCAGCCTCGACGGGAAGCAGCTGTCAGCTGCTGATGGTGTCGCTCCGCTCGCGGCCCGTCCGGCCCGCCGACCAGCCATGCCCGAGTCTGGCAGGAGCTGGATTCTGGGCTGCTCGCGCTGCGTACCGTTCCTGGTTCTGCCTGACATCGTCTCTCCGTCTCTCCGTCCCTCTGCCGCTCATTGCCGCGGCCGGCTCCCCGCTCTGCGCGCCGCCGCGGCCAGCCAGTCGTGGCGGATCAGGCTGCTGAAGGGCTCGATCAGCAGCCAATAGGGCCGGAACCGGCGTACGGAAGCCTGATCGGTCCCGTAGACCCTGGTTTCGGTGTGCAGGTGGGTCCCGGCGCCCCGGGTCGCGACCGAGAAGGCCATCAGCCCTTTGATGTGCCCCGGCTCGTCGAACTCCAGGTACTCGTCGGGCGTCAGCGTGAGCCACTTCTGCCGCAGGGACCACGGCTGTCCCACGAAGCCGACGGCGAGGTCTCCGCCCGGGTCGTCCTGGAGTTGGAAGGCCCCCACCCCCTCGTACAGACCGTCGACGACGCGCGCGTCCCGGTCCAGATACCGCTCCTTGCCGGGAGAGGTAAGGCGGGCCGGAATGCTGCGCACGAAGACCAGCGGCCTGAGCGCGTACATGTCTGCGGGCTTCACCTCGCGCACTGCCCGCGCGACCACCCCGGGTTCGGCCTGCACGCTCCGACCATGGTGGGTGCGCCACTGGTACTGCGGCAGCCAGCTGTCACAACTGGCCATCCTCGTATCTGTCTTGTGACCGCGCATGACGTCGCCTCTCGTCCCACTCGCGGTGCGTGCGGAGCACCGGCCAAGCATCCAACGGCAATTACGATACCCGAGTTCCGGAACTTGGGTATCGTAAACTGGAGTCATGCCGAATCCGACACCTCGAATGGGACGCCCCAGGGACAGCCAGATCGACAGCACGGTGCTCCGATCCGCGCGCGAACTGCTCGCAGAGGTCGGCTACGCCGGGGTGACCATGGACGCGATCGCTGCCCGCGCGAGCGTGGGCAAGGCGGCCATCTACCGCAGGTTCGGCTCCAAGGCGGAGCTGCTCTTCGCCTCGGCCGTGCACGGTATGGACATCGAGCCGCCACCGGACACCGGCTCCCTGCGCGGCGACGTCCGCGCGATGGCGGGCCTCGCCCTTGAGCGCCTCTCGACGCCCGCAGCCCGGATGCTGACTCCCGCACTCATGGTCGAGATGTCCCGCGACCCCGCGTTGGTCGCCCGCTTCCAAGGCACCTTCATCACTCAGGAGCGACGCGACCTCGCGGCGATACTGGAACGGGCCGAGAAGCGGGGAGAACTGCCCGTGCCGCTGGACCCGACGGTGGCTCATCTACTGCTGGGCGGACCACTGTTCCTCGCGCTTTTCGCCTTCCACCTGCCGGTGGACGAGACCCTGCTCGACGAGCTCGCCTCGGTGATCGCCGCCGGGCTCATCGCCCGCTCCCGGGACGCTGCCGGCTGATTCGGCCCCCGGCCCCGCGACGGCCTCCGCGCGGTACGCAACCCGCGCGCCCAGCTGGCTGTCAGGCCGGCAGTAGACGCCAGACGGTGTCGGCCATGATGGAGCCATCGAGGATTCGCCCCGGCCCTGCTCGATGAGCGGTCGCCGAAACATGCCTGACCACCCCGATCGCGACGGTGCTGGCCATCGGCGGTTCCGCCCGGTCGGGGTGGCCCTCGGCTACCAGAGTCTCCAACGACCACAGGCGACTCCGGGGCGGGATGCCGCCAGGACGCGGACGTCCCGCCCTCGTCCGCCGTCGAGCGCCGTCCGGCGGGCGTTCACGGTGTCGTCGATGTGCGGGGTGAGTCGCTGTGCGGGCTCCGGGAGGCGGGAGCGGTCAGGCGCAGCCGGAAGACGGAGTCAAGGGTGCCGAGGATGGCCAGTGTGCTTGCCAGCGCGAGCAAGTTTGCCCAAAGGGCGGAGACTTCCATGCCGAGGCCGAGTGTGCTCGGCCAGGCGGTGAACGCGGGGTAGGCCACGCTGATTCCTCCGACCAGCGGCAACAGCAGGAGCCTGCGGTAGCCGCTGGTCCGCGCGTGCAGGTGCCGCGCGAGGAGCCCTGCGGTCATGAAGGTGGCTGCCCAGTTGAAGAGCCCTTACGGGCGTGCAGTCCCCCGCAAATCAGCCTTCTATGGCGACGTGACTCCCGGACCTGTAAAGCGTTCTAAAGGCCTGATCTCACCGCTATGGTCCGCGACTTCAGCCAACTGAAGCAGCTTTCGGGCTTCTGTGACTGGAAACTGCCGCGTGTAGACCATGAGCTACTCGAAGCGGGTCGAGCCAACGGCGCCTGACTGGCAAAAGCCCAGTTCAGGAACCGTTTCTCATGCTCCTGGAAATAGCCGAGCCTCTTCGGAAAGCAGCTGACCAGGAGATTCTTGGTCTGCTGGTGGTACAGCAGCAACAGGCCCGCTGACCTCGAACAACGGCAGTTATTCGGTTTCTTGGAGGGAGCTGGTCCGGGAATGGTCCGGGTATTGCCTCTGGTGTGGCGGTGCTCAGCGGTGGCCGGCTACTGACCTGGCAGCGCCGGCGCATTGTCAGGCTGTCGCCTGTTCGGCTGGGCTCGTCGGGCCGACCGGAGGCGGCGGCCGGGAGTGGTCGTACGGCGGTGGGCTCCACGGTGCGGGGGCCGGTGAGGGCTTGAACGGTCCGGCACGGTTCGCCATGAGGTCAGCATCGTGCCGACGAACAGCAGGGTGACGATGATGAGGGCGAGCCCGACGGGGTTGTGGGGGTTGTAGTGGTAGCGGTTCGTACCCCACTTGCTCCGTCTGAAGACCGGCTCGTCGTCGTACCGCACAGGTTCCTCCTCAGGGCGAAGGTTCTCGGAGACCACCGTGCCTCGGGGCAAGGGCGTGTTCGTTCCCGTGGTCCAGGGCCAGGGCTGCCCGGTGCGGAGGCCATGCCGGTCAGAGCGGTCCCACGGCCGCATCAGCCGCCACGGGCAGGGACAGGACCATGGTCAGACCGCCGCCAGGGGTGTCCTCGGCGGTGAGCGTGCCGTTCATGGCCTCGGTGAGCCCGCGGGCCAGGGCGAGGCCGAGCCCGAGACCGGCGGTGTTGTCGCGGTCGCCGAGGCGCTGGAAGGGCTCGAAGGCCCGCTCGCGGTCGTCGGCGGCGATCCCGGGGCCCCGGTCGGCGATCCTGATCTCGACCCGGCCGGCCAGGGCGCTCGCCGTCACCAGCACGGGACGGTCCCCGGGGGCGTGGCGGACCGCGTTGCCGACCAGGTTCGCCAGGACCCGTTCGAGCAGGGGCGGGTCGGCCCGGAGAGCCGGTACGGTCTCCAGGTTCTGCACCTCGACGCCGGGCCCGTCCGCCGACGGCGGTTCCAGGGAGTCCAGCGCGGCCGGCAGGACCTCCTCCAGGGTGGTGGCCCGCAGTTCGAGGGTGAGGGCGCCGGCTTGCAGGCGGCTGAGGTCGAGCAGGTTCTCCACCAGCCGGTTCAGCCGGTTCAGGGACAACTCGGCGGATTCGAGCAGCTCGGCCCGGTCCTCGTCGGAGAAGTCCACGTCCGGGGTGCGCAAGGAAGTTATCGCGGCCAGGGCTCCTGCCAACGGGGTGCGCAGGTCATGGCTGACCGCCCGCAGCAGGGCGGTGCGCAGGCGGTCGGCTGCCTTGATGGGTTCGACTTCGGCGGCGGCCTCGGCCAGACGGGACCGTTCGACCGCGGCGCCGACGTGCGCGGCGAAGGCGGAGAGCACGCGGCGCTCGGAGGAGGGCAGCGTACGGCCGCGCAGGACCAGCGAGGACCCGGATCCGGCCGCCACCACCATGGCCGTGTCCGAACCCGCGCGGCTGCGGCGTCCGTTCTCGGCACCGGATCCCGCGTCCGGGGCCTCCCGGGCCAGTTCGACGGTGTCCATGCCGAAGGTCTCCCGGGTACGTTCCAGCAGCGCCGGTATCGTCTGGTCACCGCGGACGATGCTGCCCGCGAGGGAGGACATCGTCTCAGCCTCGGCCGTGGCCCGGGCAGCGTGCCGGGAGAGCCTCAGGGACCGGTCCGTTGCTGCGGCCACGGTGGCGGCGACGGCGGCGAAGACCGCCAGCGCGAGGACGCTGTCCGGGTCGCTCATGCTGAACTCGCCTATGGGCGGCATGAACCAGTAGTTGAGGAGTAACGCGGCGGTCAGTGCCGCGACCAGGGCGGAGGCCACGCCGCCGATGCAGGCCACTGCGACGACGGCCACCAGGAAGAGCAGCGCTTCGCTGGTCAGGTTCAGCGTGCCGCGCATCCGGTCGAGGACGAGGGTGAGCAGCACCGGGAGCACCACACCGGCCACGGGCCCGGCGACGAGCCGGGACGTGGGGAGCGTACGGCGGTGGGACGGCAGCAGTCGGCCGTGGCCCGCCCGTTCGTGCGTGACGATGTGGACGTCGATGTCCCCCGAGAGCGCCACCACGGTCTCGCCGATGCCCCTGCCGGTGAGGAAACGTTCCAGCCTGCGGCGGCGACTCGTACCCAGGACGAGCTGCGTGGCGTTCTCCGCCGTCGCGAAGTCCACGAGGGCCGTGGGTACTTCGTCGCCGACGACGGAGTGGTAGCTGCCGCCCAGGTCCTCGACGAGGGCCCGCTGCGCGGCGAGCGCCGCGTGCGACACCCCGGCGGCGAGCCCGTCGCTGCGCGCGATGTGCACGGCGAGCAGCTCGCCGCCGGCCGACCTCCCGGCGATGCGGGCGGCGCGGCGGATCAGGGTCTCGCCCTCGGGGCCGCCCGTGAGCGCCACCACCACCCGCTCCCGGGTCTCCCAGACGTCCCCGATGCCGTGCTCGACGCGGTACTCGTGCAGGGCCTCGTCCACGCGCCCGGCCAGCCACAGGAGCGCCAGCTCGCGCAGTGCGATGAGGTTGCCGGGCCGGAAGTAGGTGGCGAGGGACGCGTCGATCCGTTCCGGGGGATAGATGTTGCCGTGCGCCATCCGGCGCCGGAGCCCCTCGGGCGGTATGTCGACCAGCTCGATCTCGTCGGCGCGGCGCACGAACTCGTCGGGCACCGTCTCGCGCTGCGGCACCCCGGTGATCTTCTCCACGACGTCGCTCAGGGACTCCAGGTGCTGGACGCTGAGCGTGGTGACCACGTCGATGCCGGCGGCGAGGACGTCCTCGACGTCCTGCCAGCGCTTCGCGTGCGGGCCTCTGCCCGGGACGTTGGTGTGCGCCAGCTCGTCGACCAGCACCACCTGCGGCCGCCGGGCCAGCAGCGCTTCGAGGTCCAGCTCCTCGTACCTGCCCCCTCGGTGCTCGTGGGCGGCCAGGGGGAGCGTCTCCAGGCCCGCGAGCTTGGCCTCGGTGTGCGGGCGCCGATGGCACTCGACGAAGGCGCCCACCACGTCCGCGCCCCGCGCCACCCGCCGGTGCGCCTCGTCGAGCATCCGGTACGTCTTGCCGACGCCGGGAGCAGCGCCCAGGAACACCTTGAGCCTTCCGGTCCGCAGGTCCGGCCCCGTCCCTTCCGCCGGCCCGGTCGTCCCGTCCGCCGGCCCGGTCCCGTCCGCCGGCCCGGTCCCGTCCGCCGGCCCGGTCCCGTCCGCCGGGCCGGCCCCGTGCGTGGCCGTCACGCTCAGAACTTCTCGGGGAAGAAGAGGGCCAGGACCAGATACCCGACCAGGCCGACCGCGACGACGATGCCTACGACGTTTTCCGTGCTCATCCGTACCTACCCCGACTCCTCCGTACGCCCTCAACCCGGCAAGCGAACATGAACTGGACACCGAACGAAACGGCCCTGACGGCTTCCTGATGCGGGTCGGCCGGGACTTTGACGGTGTGTTGACGGCCACTCCGTCGACAGGGTCAAGGCGGTGTGCCGGGAAGCCTGGCCGGCGTCGCGTGACCGCACGGTCCGCGTGGTGGTGGTCACCCTCGTGGCCCAGGGCCGTCCCCGACGGCCGCCGCACCCCGCCGCACCCGCGACGCCGGTTCTCCGTTCCCTCCGACGCAGTCGGCCGCCCCGGCCTCGTCCGCCAAGGCCCGGCCGGTGGAGTGGTGGACGTATTCCCGGGTCAGCCGGAAGCCGGCCGTCCAGGCCAGCAGCCGGCTGGGCCGGTTGTCGCGCGAGCAGCACCAGCTCGCGGAGTGCCCCCGCGCCCGGATGTCGGCGGTCAGGTGGGCGACGCAGGCCAGCGCGAGGCGCTCGCGTCGGCGGTCGGGCACGGTGACGACCGCGACGTCCTCGTAGGCGCTTCCGAGGAAGTAGGTGCAGGCGACGGAGAGGATCCGCCCCTTGGCGAACGCCGCCCAGCCGTGGCCGGAGGCCGAGAGCCCGACGGGTCCGCCCCAACTGGCGCAAATCCAGGCGCTCTCGGGAGGCAGGCAGGCCAGCGCCGGACCGTCCTCCGGTGTCAGCCGCCGGACCGTCACACCGCGCGGCGCCCGGGGGAGGGACTCCGGTGCCTGGGCCTGGTGGACGTACAGCATCCGCTCCCAGGGGGTGACGCGCTCGAAGGCGGAGCCGAGGAGGGGCCGGAACCGGGCGGGAGCCTGCACGTATTGGCCCGCGAACCGCGACAGGGCATCCGGGGCGAGCGCGCCGGGGTCGCCACGCAGCAGCGTGTGGTCCCCGCAGGTGACGGCGAGCACGCGGGGGCGGGCCGGGCGGTCGGCCCACCAGACGCCGCGGCCGGTGGTCAGGACGTGTTCGGCGAGGGCGCCGGTACCGGGGGAGCCGGTGGGGAACCAGCGGCTGAGGGCGGGGAGCCGCCGCGGGGCGATCTCGATCACGAAGGGTCTCCTATGCGGTGCACGGGTTCTCTGGCCGGGGAGCGGGGCGTACTGGCGGGAGGGGACGTCGCGCACGTCCGTGCCCGGCCTTCCGGCGGTGCCTTCCCGGTCGGCGGACGGAGGCCGCCGAGCTCCCGAAGACACCGGGTGGAACGTGGGTCCGAGCCCCGACCGGGTGAGCGGACCCGAGGCCTGATGCCCGCCCGGGGGTGTGGGCGGGCATCAGGCGGAGGCGGGCGCCCGCACCACGGGCGCGAGCGGGCGGCCGCCGACCGCGCGGTGCCTCAGCGCACCGGCAGGTGAGCAGCGCGCAGGGCCGGGCGCACCGTATGCGGTGGCCGGTCGTCGTGGCGCAGAACGCTGTTCACGTCACCCATCCAACTGCCTTGCGGAACCCGCCTCAAGGCAGACGGCCACTCCTTGACACGGCTCTGATGCCGGCATGTACAGGGGATCCGCGGAGGGACGGGGGCGCCGGCGAGGCCCGTCGGTTCCGGGCCGTCCGCGCCCGTCACGTCATACGCCCAGCTGCGCGCGGATGAGCGTGTCGAGGCGCTGCCAGGCGGGGGACGCGGCCGCGACCGGCGATCTGCGCGAGCTGCAACGGGTCTCCGACGCCGGGTACGACGAGGCCGGGCACGAACTGGACCGGCTGCTGGCGGTGCCGGCCGCCGGGCATGAGGACGGGGAATCCGGTTGACGCACACCACGGGCTGCCACGCCAAGGAAGTGGGGCGGCCCTGCCGGAGGGCCGCCCCACGGGGTGGGCTGATGACTAGCAGCAGGGTTTGCTGCCGTGGTTGGAGCCCTTCTTGCGGCGGGCCCTCTTCTTGCGTGCCCGCTTGGACATGTCAGTGGATCCCTTCAGGCGGTGTGGCCGACGAGCAGGTCGGCGAGCTTGTTGAGGCGCTTGACGGTGCGGTCCTCGGTGGCGGCGGGGGCCGGGGCGACGCGCTCGGAGCGGTCGTAGTAGGCGCCGCCCGCGATCTCGGTGGCCGGGTCGCAGAGGCGTACGACGTGCTCGGCGCCTTCGGCGGCCGGCGCGCCCTCGTGTCCGTAGAGGGGGAGGAGTCCGGTCTCGCAGACGCCGGGGTTGACGGAGACGGCGGTGACGCGCAGGTCGGAGGCGAAGACGGTGAGCGCGAGCTGCGACTGGGCGTACGCGGCGAGGCGGGAGTAGCGCCTGACGCGCTGCGGGTCGTTCCACTGGATGGCGCCGGAGCGGTGCAGCGCGGAGGAGACGTTGACGACGCGCCCGCCGGGATCGCTGGTGAGGGCGGGCTCCAGGAGGTTGGTGAGGAGGTAGTGGGCGAGGAAGTTGACCTGGAAGGCGATCTCGTTGCCGTCGGCGGTGAGGGTGTGGCGCTCGGGCGCGGCGATGGCCGCGTTGTTGACGAGCACGTCCAGCCGCGGGTGGTCGCGCACCACGGCGTGGGCGAGGCTCTCGACCTCCTCCAGGAGGGTGAAGTCGGCGGCGAGCGGCCGTACGAGGGCGCCGCTGATGCCGGCGGTGGCGATCATCCGGTCGGTGGCGGCCCGGGCCTCCTCGGGCGTGCGGCCGTGGAGGAGGACGGTGGCGCCGTGCCCGGCGAGTTGACGGGCGGTCTCGTAGCCGATGCCGGAGGTGGCTCCGGTGACGAGGACGGTACGGCCGGACAGGGATGAAGACATGGCGGATTCCTGGAAACGGGCATGCCTGATGGGGCCGACGCCCGGCGTGGAGCGGGCGTGGGCTCAGGTCATGCGGTGAAGGTGAGGATGCGTACGGAGCTGCGGCCGGCGCCCTTGCGGGAGCTGGTGGCAGGTACGCGGAGGACGCGCGGCCGGGTCAGAGGGCCGGGCGGACGGCGGGCGCCGTCGGCTGCACCGGATTCGGTGGCCGATCGTCGTGGCGCGGACCGCTGTTCATGGCGCAATCCCAGCGCATCGGGGACGCGGAGACAAGCGCTCCCACGCTTCCTTACGGCCTTCTGACGGCTTTCGTCAGGGCCGCATCAAAGATCGACTCCGGCCCGGAAGGAACCCGTCAAGGAGTGCTGCCAGGGCCGTCCGCCCCACGCAGACTGGTGTGGCGACGGAGCCGGACGAAGAACCGGCGGCACGCGGCCGGCGGGCGGTGACCTCAACACCGCCCGTAGCGGCGCAGGGTCCCACCGTGGGGGTACGGACCGATGCGACCGCGTGCCGGTCAGCCATCGCACAGCACATGAGCCGTCCGGCTCTCCGGTGTGGGGATACCGGGGCCGGACGGCTCTCGTGTTCCGGTCGGTCCGCCTCGGTCTCAGGTGACCGCGGACGTCGGGAGCTCGGGCGGTACCGGGGGACCGTCCCCCGCTATCGGGAGGGTGAGGACCATGGTGAGGCCGCCACCGGGCGTGTCCTCCGCTGCGAGGGTCCCGCCGATGGCCTCGGTGAAGCCCCGGGCGACCGCGAGGCCGAGACCTACCCCGGCACCGCGAGGGGCGTCTCCGTGGCGCTGGAACGGCTCGAATATGCGGTCCTTGGCCTCGTCCGGGACACCGGGCCCGCAGTCGACGACGCGCAGCTCGACGCGGTTGGCCAGGGCGCTGGCCGAGACGATGACGGGTTGGCCGGCGGGACTGTACTTGACGGCGTTCTCGACGATGTTGGCGACGGCGCGTTCCAGCAGACCGCGGTCGACGGCGACCATGGGCAGGGTCTCGGGGATGTCGAGGTCGACGCTGTCCTCCGGTACGCCGCCCAGGGCCATGGGGACGACCTCGTCGAGGTCGGTCTCGCGGATCAGCGGGACGACCGTGCCCGTGTTGAGGCGGGACATGTCGAGGAGGTTCCCGATCAGGGCGGCGAGGCGGTCGGCGCCGTCCTCGATCCCTTCGAGGAGTTCGGCCCTGTCGTCGTCGGACCATTCGACGTCGTCGGAGCGCAGGGAGCTGACGGAGGCCTTGATGCCGGCGAGCGGGGTGCGCAGGTCGTGGCTGACGGCGGCGAGCAGCGCGGTGCGGATGCGGTTGGCCTCGGCGAGTTCGCGGGACTTCTCGGCCTCGTCGACGAGGCGCTGCCGGTCGAGCACGACGGCCGCCTGGGCCGCGAACGCGCCGAGGACGCGGCGGTCCTCGGCGGGCAGGACCCGGCCGGTCAGGGCGAGTGCCATGTTGTCGCCGATGGGCAGGTCGACGTCCGCGTCCTCGGGCCGGCTGACCGCGCCGGTGCCGACGGACGCCGCCGTCGTCCAGGGTTCGACCTCGCCGGTGCGTTCCAGCAGGACCACCGACTGCATGGCGAAAGTCTCACGGAGCCGTTCGAGGAGGGCGTCGAGGGAGTCCTCGCCGCGCAGCACGCTGCCCGCGAGGAAGGAGAGGACCTCGGACTCGGCGCGCAGCCGGGCGGCCTGGTGGGTGCGCCGGGCGGCCAGGTCGACCACGGAGGCCACGGACACCGCCACCCCGACGAAGATCGCGATGGCGACGATGTTCTTCGGGTCGGAGACCGTGAACTCGTGCAGCGGCGGCGTGAAGAAGTAGTTCAGGAGCAGGGACCCGAACGCCGCCGAGGCGAGCGCGGGGAGCAGTCCGCCGAGCAGCGCCGCCGCCACGGTGAACGTGAGGAACAGCAGCATGTCGTTCGCCAGACCGAGGTCGGGCACGAGCTGGTTCAGCAGCACGGCGAGCAGGGCGGGGCCGGCGATGCCGGTCAGCCAGCCCCAGATGATGCGGGAGCGGCCCAGGCGTGCGCCGCGGGCGACGGGCAGGCGGCGGCCCTTGGCGGCCTCGTCGTGGGTGACGATGTGGACGTCGAGGTCCGGGCCGGACTCGCGGGCGACGGTGGCGCTGACGCCGGGGCTGAAGACGGACTGCCAGGAACGCCGGCGGCTGACGCCGAGCACGATCTGCGTGGCGTTGACCCCCCGGGCGAACTCCAGCAGGGCGTCGGAGACGTCGTCGCCTATGACGTGGTGGAAGGTGCCGCCGAGGTCCTCGACCAGGGTCCGCTGGACGGCCAGCTCCTTGGGCGAGGCGGAGGTGAGGCCGTCGCTCGCGGCGATGTAGACGGCCAGGACCTCGCCGCCCGATCCCTTCTCGGCGAGCCGCGCGGCACGCCGGATGAGCGTCCGGCCCTCGGGGCCGCCAGTGAGACCGACGACGATGCGTTCGCGGGCCTGCCAGGTGGTGCGGATGTTGTGCTCGCCGCGGTACTCCTGGAGGTACTCGTCGACCCGGTCGGCCACCCACAGCAGCGCCAGCTCGCGCAGTGCGGTCAGGTTGCCGGGACGGAAGTAGTTCGACAGGGCCGCGTCGACCTTGTCCGGCTTGTAGACGTTGCCGTGGGCCATGCGGCGCCGCAGGGCCTGCGGGGACATGTCGACCAGCTCGATCTGGTCCGCCCGCCGGGCCACCTCGTCCGGCACGGTCTCGCGCTGGCGCACCCCGGTGATCGTCTCGACCACGTCGCCCAGCGATTCCAGGTGCTGGATGTTCACGGTCGAGATGACGTCGATGCCCGCCTGGAGGAGCTCCTCGACGTCCTGCCAGCGCTTGGCGTTGCGCGAGCCCGGCACGTTGGTGTGCGCGAGCTCGTCCACCAGCGCGACTGCGGGGCGGCGGGCGAGGATCGCGTCGACGTCCATCTCGGTGAACGTGGAGCCGCGGTATTCCAGCTCGCGCCGCTCGATGAGCTCGAGCCCGTGCAGCATCACCTCGGTCCGGGGCCGGCTGTGGTGCTCGACGAAGCCGACGACGCAGTCGGTGCCCCGCTCGACCCGGCGGTGCGCCTCGGAGAGCATCGCGTACGTCTTGCCGACGCCCGGTGCCGCGCCGAGGTAGATGCGGAGCTTGCCGCGTCCCATGTTTCAGACTCTTCTTCTGTGTCGACGATCGGGCGGACGATCAGGGTTCGAACCGGTAGCCCATGCCGGGTTCGGTGATCAGGTACCGGGGGTGCGAGGGGTCCGCCTCCAGTTTGCGCCGGAGCTGGGCCATGTAGACGCGCAGGTAGTTGGTGTTCTCCCCGTACGTCGGTCCCCAGACCTCCAGCAGCAGCCGGGCCTGTGTGATCAGCCGGCCCGGGTGGGTGATCAGGATCTCCAGCAGGTGCCACTCCGTCGGGGTCAGGCGTACGGTGCGCTCGCCCCGGTACACCTTCTTCGCGACCAGGTCGACGGTGAACTCGTCGGTCGTGACCACGGACACCTCGTCGGCCTGCTGGGCGCCGGCCGGCTCCTGCCTGCGGGCGGCAGCCCGCAGCCGGGCCAGCAGCTCGTCCATGCTGAACGGTTTCGTCACGTAGTCGTCGGCGCCGGCGTCCAGGGCCCGGATCTTGTCCTCCGAGGTGTGCCGGGCGGAGAGGACCAGGATGGGCACGCGGCTCCAGCCGCGGACGCCCTTGATCACGTCGACGCCGTCCATGTCCGGCAGTCCGAGGTCCAGCACTATGACGTCCGGCTTGCGCGCGGCCGCGAGCCGCAGGGCCGAGCCGCCGTTGGAGGCCTCCTCGACCTCGAACTTGCGCGCCTGGAGGTTGATCCGCAGGGCGCGGACGAGCTGGGGATCGTCCTCCACCACCAGCACCCGGGTCATCGGTGTGCAGCCTTTCCTTCGTTGCGGGCACGGCGGGGAGCCGGCAGGGCGCTCGGGGCCCCCAGCGTGGGCTGGAGGAGTTCCGAGCACCCGCCGGCTCCCGGTTCGTGCGATGGGGAACATCAGCTCTTGGTCAGTGCCTTGAGGGCGGTGTTGAGTTCGAGGACGTTGACGCGGGGTTCGCCCATGAAGCCGAGGGTGCGGTCCTGGGTGTTGTCCTTGACGAGCTTCTCGACCTGCTTGACGTTCAGGCCGTTCTTCTCGGCGACCCGGTGGACCTGGAGCTCGGCGTATTCCGGGGAGATGTTCGGGTCCAGGCCGGAGCCGGAGGAGGTGACGGCGTCGGCCGGAACGTCCTCGGGCTTGACCGTGTAGCCCTTGACGGAGTTGTCGGCGATGACCGCGTCCTTGGCGGCGATCACCTGGGCGCAGAGGGTGCCCTCCTCCGCCTTGTCGGTGCACTTGCCGTCGATGGCGCCGTTGTCGCCGGAGCGGTTGGTGGCGCCGGACAGGATCAGCGAGTACTGGGTGTTGACGCTGTTGCTGCCCAGACCGTTGGAGGGGCGGGGCTGGAACCACTTCAGGTCCGGCTTCGCCGCCTCCTCGGCGTCGTCGGGGTTCTGCTTGGGCAGGTTGTAGGTCTGCCCGATGAGGGAGGAGCCGACGACCTGCCCGCTCTTGTCCTTGATCTCGGAGCCGTTGGCCTTGTCGTTGAACAGGGCCTGGGCGATGCCGGTGACGGCGAGCGGGTAGACGACCCCGCAGATGACGGTCAGGACGAGAAGGGCGCGGAGTCCGGCGCCGATCAGCCGTGCCGTGTTGCCAACAGAGTTGTTCATGTCGTCTCAGCCGATTCCGGGGATGAGGGTGATGAGCAGGTCGATGAGCTTGATGCCGATGAACGGGGCGATCAGACCGCCCACGCCGTACAGACCCAGATTCCGGCGGAGCATCTTGTCGGCGCTGGTCGGCTTGTACTGGACGCCCTTCAGGGCGAGCGGCACGAGCGCGATGATGATCAGCGCGTTGAAGATGACGGCGGAGAGGATCGCCGACTCGGGCGAGTGCAGGCCCATGATGTTGAGCTTGTCCAGGCCCGGGTAGACCACCGCGAACATGGCCGGGATGATCGCGAAGTACTTGGCGACGTCGTTGGCGATCGAGAACGTCGTCAGGGCACCGCGCGTGATCAGCAGCTGCTTGCCGATCTCCACGATCTCGATGAGCTTGGTCGGGTTGGAGTCGAGGTCGACCATGTTGCCGGCCTCCTTGGCGGCCGACGTACCCGTGTTCATCGCCACGCCGACGTCGGCCTGGGCCAGGGCAGGGGCGTCGTTGGTGCCGTCGCCGGTCATTGCGACGAGCTTGCCGCCGGCCTGCTCCCGCTTGATGAGGGCCATCTTGTCCTCGGGCGTGGCCTCCGCGAGGAAGTCGTCGACACCCGCCTCCTCGGCGATGGCCTTCGCGGTGAGCGGGTTGTCACCGGTGATCATGACGGTCTTGATGCCCATGCGGCGCAGCTCGTCGAACCGCTCGCGCATGCCCTCCTTGACCACGTCCTTGAGGTGGATGACACCCAGGACACGGGCGCCCTTGTCGTCGTTGACGGCGACCAGGAGCGGCGTGCCGCCCGCTTCGGAGATCTTGTTCGCGAGGAGGTCGGCGTCGTCGGAGACCTCGCCGCCCTGTTCCTTGACCCAGGTGATGACGGATCCGGCGGCGCCCTTGCGGGTCTGCCTGCCGTCCACGTCCACACCCGACATGCGGGTCTGGGCGGTGAAGGCGATCCACTCTGCGTGGGAGAGCTCGCCCTGGTGGCGTTCGCGGAGCCCGTACTTCTCCTTCGCCAGGACGACGATGGAACGGCCCTCGGGGGTCTCGTCGGCCAGCGAGGACAGCTGGGCGGCGTCGGCCAGCTCGGCCGCCGTGGTGCCCTTGACGGGGACGAACTCGGAGGCCTGACGGTTTCCGAGAGTGATCGTGCCGGTCTTGTCCAGCAGCAGGGTCGACACGTCGCCGGCGGCCTCCACCGCGCGGCCCGACATGGCCAGGACGTTGCGCTGCACGAGGCGGTCCATGCCGGCGATGCCGATCGCGGAGAGGAGCGCGCCGATGGTGGTCGGAATCAGGCAGACGAGGAGAGCGGTCAGCACGATCATCGACTGCTCGGCGCCGGCGTAAATCGCGAAGGGCTGGAGGGTGACGACGGCCAGCAGGAAGACGATCGTGAGGGACGCCAGCAGGATGTTGAGGGCGATCTCGTTCGGCGTCTTCTGCCGGGCGGCGCCCTCGACGAGCGCGATCATGCGGTCGATGAAGGTCTCGCCGGGCTTCGTCGTGATCTTGATGACGATCCGGTCGGAGAGCACCTTCGTACCGCCGGTCACGGCCGAGCGGTCGCCGCCGGACTCCCGGATGACGGGCGCGGACTCGCCGGTGATCGCGGACTCGTCCACGGACGCGACGCCTTCGACGACGTCGCCGTCGCCGGGGATGGTGTCGCCGGCCTCGCAGACCACCAGGTCGCCGATCTTCAGCTCGGTTCCCGGTACGGACTCCTCGCCGCCGTCGGCCTTCAGGCGGCGGGCGACGGAGTCGGTCTTGGCCTTGCGCAGGGTGTCGGCCTGGGCCTTGCCGCGGCCCTCGGCGACGGCCTCGGCGAGGTTGGCGAAGATGGTGGTCAGCCAGAGCCAGGCGGTGATGGCCCAGCCGAACCAGTCCGTCGGGTCATTCAGGGCGAGGACGGTGGTGACCACCGAGCCGATCAGGACCACGAACATGACCGGCGACTTGATCATGACGCGCGGGTCCAGCTTGCGTACCGCGTCGGGGAAGGACTTGATCAGCTGCTTGGGGTCGAAGAGCCCGCCGCCGACGCGGCCGGCGGGCGGCTTGTGGTCGGTGGGCAGGTCGTCGTGCGGAGCACGGGTCGGGGTGGCGGTGCTCATGATGCGAGCCCTTCGGCGAGCGGACCCAGCGCGAGGGCCGGGAAGTAGGTCAGACCGGTGACGATGAGGATCGTGCCGACGAGCAGACCGGTGTAGAGCGGCTTGTCGGTACGGAGCGTGCCGGCGGTCTCGGGGACGGGCTTCTGCTCGGCGAGCGAGCCGGCGAGCGCGAGGACGAACACCATCGGCAGGAAGCGGCCCAGCAGCATCGCGATGCCGATGGTGGAGTTGAACCACTGGGTGTCGGCGTTCAGGCCGCCGAAGGCGGAGCCGTTGTTGTTGGCGCCGGAGGTGTAGGCGTAGAGGACCTCGGAGAAGCCGTGCGCACCGGAGTTCAGCATCGAGTGCGGCGGCGTCGGCAGGGCCATCGCGGCGGCGGTGAAGCCGAGCACGAGCGCCGGGGTGATGAGGATGTAGCAGGCCGCGAACTTGATCTCGCGGGTGCCGATCTTCTTGCCCAGGTACTCGGGGGTCCGGCCGACCATCAGGCCGGCAATGAACACCGCGATGATCGCCATCACGAGCATGCCGTAGAGGCCGGAGCCCACACCGCCGGGGGCGATCTCGCCGAGCTGCATGCCCAGCAGCTGGATGCCGCCGCCCAGACCCGTGTAGGAGGAGTGGAAGGAGTTGACCGCACCGGTCGAGGTCAGCGTGGTGGCGACCGAGAAGATCGCGGAGGCGCCGATGCCGAAGCGGGTCTCCTTGCCCTCCATCGCACCACCGGCGACGTCGAAGGCCGGGCCGTGGTGGGTGAACTCGGTCCACATCATCAGGGCGGTGAACCCGATCCAGATGGTGGCCATCGTCGCGAGGATCGCGTAGCCCTGGCGCAGGCTTCCGACCATGCGGCCGAAGGTGCGGGTCAGCGCGAAGGGGATGACGAGGATCAGGAAGACCTCGAACAGGTTGGAGAACGGGGTGGGGTTCTCGAAGGGGTGGGCGGAGTTGGCGTTGAAGTACCCGCCGCCGTTCGTACCCAGCTCCTTGATGACCTCCTGGGAGGCGACCGCGCCGCCGTTCCACTGCTGCGTCCCGCCCGTGAACTGGCCGACCTCGTGGATCCCGGAGAAGTTCTGGATCGCACCGCACGCGACCAGCACCAGGGCACCGATCACGGCGATCGGGACCAGGATGCGGACGGTGCCCCGGACCAGGTCGGCCCAGAAGTTGCCCAGCTCACCCGTGCGGGAGCGGGCGAAGCCGCGTACGAGGGCGACGGCGACGGCCATGCCGACGGCGGCGGAGACGAAGTTCTGCACCGCCAGGCCGCCGGTCTGCACGACGTGGCCCATGGCCTGCTCGCCCGCGTACGACTGCCAGTTGGTGTTGGCGACGAAGGAGGCGGCGGTGTTGAAGGCCTGGTCCGGGTCGATCGCCTGGAAGCCGAGCGAGCCGGGCAGGATCCCCTGGGCGCGCTGGAGGGCGTAGAGGAAGAGCACGCTGACGGCGGAGAAGGCCAGGACGGCACGCAGGTAGGCGGGCCAGCGCATCTCGGCCGACGGGTTGGCGCCGATCGCCTTGTAGATCCACTTCTCCGGCTTGTAGTGCTTCTCGGAGGAGTAGACGCGGGCCATGTAGTCGCCCAGGGGGCGGTAGGCCAGCGCGAGTGCGGCGGTCAGCGCGAGGAGCTGGAGCACACCAGCGAGAACGGGGCTCATCGGTGGCTAGAACCTCTCCGGCTTGACGAGGGCGAGCACGAGGTATCCGAGCAGGGAGACGGCCACGAGCAGGCCGACGATGTTCTCGGCAGTCACAGCTTGGTCACCCCCCGGGCGATGAGAGCCACCAGCGCGAACACCGCGACCGTGGTGACGACGAAGGCCAGATCGGCCATCGCGAGCTCCTGAGTGATTGGGAAGAAATGAATCGGCCAGATGGCCGATGACGAGATAACCGTGTCTTCATCCCGGCGTTAAGGGACCTTGACGGTGTCCATACGGGCGCAAGGGCACTCTTAACGCCGTTCATACGGGAAAGCACGGGGAGGGCCCTGGTCAGCCCGGGTGGGCCAGTCCTGCGGTGTCCAGGGCGGAGCCGGCCTGTGCGGCCAGCGCACCGGCGGTCCGCGTGCCGAAAGCGGCGACGGCGACCACCGCGACGACCAGGACCAGTGCCGTGTTCGCCGCCGAGAGATCCGTGCGGAAGGGCACGAGCGCGAGCGCGACGAGGAAGGGGACCACGAGGGCCGCGAGCAGGGCGGCAGCGTGGCGAAGTCGATAACCGGACATGTGATGCCTCCTGTCCGGACACGAGGGCACTCTTTTCAACCGTGCCCGCCCGCCGGCGGGACGACCACGTGTCACTGCGAGGTCTTGACGCACCTCATACGGCTCTCCCGCGTCGGCATCAAGGACGCGTGAGGACTGGAGCGGCGGCCGTATGGACAACGTCAAGGACCCTGTTGATCCGTCCATGGCGCTCGGACGCTGTCCTCACCTTGTCCAACGGAGGAACAGCGAGAGATGTCGACAGACATGGGAAAGACGGGCACCGCAGGACAGGATCCGGGCACGGAGGAACCTCCTGATGCCGACGTCCGCACACCCGTGGCGGACGACCGCCACCGGCTGACCGCCCTCCAGGGGCTGGCCGCGCTGTCACTGGACGCGATGGCGTCCGTCGCGTACGGGCCGGAGTCGATCGTGCTCGTCCTGGCCGCGGCCGGCGCCTACGGCATGGGCTTCACCCTCCCCGTCACGCTCGCCATCGCCGCGCTCCTCGCGGTGCTGGTGGCCTCGTACCGGCAGGTGATCGCCGCGTTCCCGGACGGCGGCGGCTCGTACGCCGTCGCCAAGCGGCACCTGGGGCGGCGTACGAGCCTGGTGGCCGCCGCCTCGCTGATCCTGGACTACGTCCTGAACGTGGCCGTGTCCGTCACCGCCGGCGTCGCCGCCCTGACCTCGGCCTTCCCCGGGCTGTACGGGGAGCGCGTGTGGATCTGCCTGGCCATCCTCGTCCTGGTCACCGGCGTGAACCTGCGCGGGGTCGTTGAATCGGCCAAGGCGTTCCTCGTCCCCACCGCCGTCTTCGTCGGCTCGATCCTCGCGATGGTCGCCGTCGGGCTCTTCCGCGACGGCCCCGTCAGCACCGCCTCCGCCGACGGGCACGCCTCGGCCCTCGGCGAGGGCGCGACCGCGGTCGGCGCGCTCCTCCTGCTCAAGGCCTTCGCCGCCGGCTGCTCCGCCCTGACCGGAGTCGAGGCCGTCGCCAACGCCGTGCCCTCCTTCCGCGCACCGGCCGCCCGCCGGGCCCAGCGCACCGAGGTCGCGCTCGGCGCGCTCCTGGGCGTGATGCTGATCGGCCTGTCGGTCCTCATCGGCCGCTTCCACCTCCAGCCGGTCGAGGGCGTGACCGTCCTCGCCCAGCTCGCGGACGCCTCCTTCGGGCACAACGCGGCCTTCTACGTCGTCCAGTTCGCCACCATGGTGCTGCTGGCGCTCGCCGCGAACACCTCCTTCGGCGGCCTGCCCGTCCTGATGAGCCTGCTGGCCCGCGACAACCACCTGCCGCACGTCTTCGCCCTCAAGGCCGACCGCCAGGTGCACCGCCACGGAGTGGTCTGGTTGGCCCTCGTCTCCGCCGCGCTGCTGGTGTTCTCCGGCGGCGACACCAACACCCTCGTTCCGCTCTTCGCGATCGGCGTGTTCATCGGCTTCACCATCTGCCAGGTCGGCATGGTCCGGCACTGGTACGGGGAGCGCCCGCGCGGCTGGCGGGCGAAGGCGGTGCTGAACGGATTCGGCGCGCTGCTGACCGGCGTCTCGGCCGTCGTCGTCACGGCCACCAAGTTCACCGAGGGCGCCTGGCTGATCGTCGTCGCGCTGCCGCTGCTCGTCTTCGGCTTCGAGAAGGTCCACCGCGCCTACACCGAGATCGGCGAACGCCTGGAGCTCGGCCGGATCCCGCAGGCCCCGCGGCGCTCCCGCTCCGTGGTCGTCGTCCCCGTCTCCGGCCTGTCCCGGCTGACCAGCCAGGCCCTGACCGCCGCCCGCTCGCTCGGCGACGAAGTCCTCGCCGTGACCGTCACACACCCCGCCCCCGAGGACCGCCAGGCGGCCGAAGCCCTCAGGCGGGACTGGGAGTTGTGGAAGCCCGGCATCGAGCTGATCGAGCTCCCCTCGGAGTCCCGGGCGCTCGGCCGACCCCTGTCGGCGTACGTGCGCAAGCTGGCCCAGGCCGACCCGGATGCCCAGGTGACCGTGCTCATCCCGGAGACCGAACCCGCCCGGCTGTGGCAGCGGATGCTCCAGAACCAGCGCGGCTCCGTCGTCGCCCACGCGGTCCGCCGCGACACCGACGCAGTGATCTGCCGGCTGCGTTTCCGCATCACCGCCGACGCGCGCTGACAGGTGTTGACACACCTCTGACGGCGGCTTGACGCATCTCGTGCGCCGCCATCAAGAAGATGCCAATTCCCGCGCCCGCATAGGCATTTCCAAGGAAACGGGCAGTAGTTTCCTGCCTGTTGCGCCGCCGGGGACCTCGATTGCTCACATGACGGCCGAGGGGGTCCATGGAGATGCTCCCCGGCGGCGACACCCCCTCCGCACCCCGGCCACGAGCCGCCGGGGCTGCCACGCCTCAAACCCACTCAGAAGGTTCCCATGCCTCCCGCCGCCGCGCAGCACGTTCCTCCGGGTCTCGGGACCCCTCCGCGGACTCCGGTCAACCGGCCGTCCCGGAAACGCTCCGGCCAGGTGAAGGTGGTGGACCCCGAGCTCTTGGCGGCCTCCGCACGGGAGGCCGTCGGCAAACTGCACCCCCGCGAACTGGTCAAGAAGCCGGTGCTGTTCGTCGTCGCCGTCGGATCCGTGCTGACCACGCTCTCGGCGCTCGTCCACCCGTCCGTGTTCACCTGGGTGATCAGCGTCTGGCTCTGGCTGACGGTCCTCTTCGCCAACCTCGCCGAGGCGGTCGCCGAAGGCCGGGGCCGGGCCCAGGCCGAGTCGCTGCGCAAGGCACGCACTGACACGGTCGCGGTGCGGCTGAAGCACTGGACGTACGGCGCGAACCTGAACCGGGCCGAGACCGAGGTGGTCACGCCCGCCGAGCTCGAGCCCTTCGACTTCGTCCTCGTCGAGGCCGGCGAGCTGATCCCGGCCGACGGCGACGTGGTCGACGGGGCCGCGATGGTGGACGAGTCGGCCGTGACCGGCGAATCGGCCGCCGTCCTGAGGGAGTCGGGCGGTGACCGGTCCGGGGTCACCGGCGGGACGACCGTACTGTCCGACTCGGTCGTCGTACGGGTCACCTCGCGCCCGGGGCACAGCTTCATCGACCGGATGATCGCCCTGGTCGAGGGCGCCACCCGGCAGAAGACCCCGAACGAGATCGCCCTCAACATCCTGCTGGCCGCGCTGACCGTCGTCTTCGTCCTGGTGGTCGTCGCCATCCAGCCGATGGCCGCCTACGCGCACGCCGCACAGTCCACGACCGTCCTGGTCGCCCTCCTCGTCACCCTCATCCCCACCACGATCGGCGCCCTGCTGTCGGCCATCGGCATCGCGGGTATGGACCGGCTCGTCCAGCGCAACGTCATCGCGATGAGCGGACGCGCGGTCGAGGCGGCCGGGGACGTGAACACCCTCCTCCTCGACAAGACCGGCACCATCACCCTCGGCAACCGCGAGGCCGCGGCCTTCATCCCCCTGCCCGGCGTGGACCACCTCAAGCTCGCGGAGGCCGCCCAGCTGTCCTCGCTCGCCGACGAGACGCCCGAGGGCCGGTCCGTCGTCGCCCTCGCCCAGCAGTACGGACTCCACCCGGCCGCCGCCGAGGACCTCAGCAATCCGCACTTCACCGAGTTCAGCGCCCGGACCCGGATGAGCGGCGTGAACCTGAGCTGGCCCAACGGAGCCGGCTGCGCCATCCGCAAGGGTGCCACCGCGCAGGTCTGCGACTGGGTGACGATGCGCGGCGGGACCGTACCGCCGGAAGCCGAGGCGTGGTCGGCCCGCGTGTCGGAGTCCGGGGGCACTCCTCTGCTGGTGGCGGTCCACGACTGGGACGGGCCGAGGGTGCTCGGCATCGTCCACCTCAAGGACGTCGTCAAGGACGGCATCCGCGAGCGCTTCGCGGAGCTCCGCAGCATGGGCATCCGTACGGTCATGGTGACCGGGGACAACGAACTGACGGCCCGCGCCATCGCCGCCGAGGCCGGGGTCGACGAGTACCTGGCCGAGGCCACCCCGGAGGACAAGATGGCCCTCATCAAGCGGGAGCAGGCCGGCGGCAAGCTGGTCGCGATGACCGGCGACGGCACCAACGACGCCCCGGCGCTCGCGCAGGCGGACGTCGGCGTGGCGATGAGCACGGGTACCTCGGCCGCCAAGGAGGCAGGGAACATGGTGGACCTGGACTCCAACCCGACGAAGCTGATCGAGATCGTCGAGATCGGCAAGCAGCTCCTCATCACCCGGGGCGCCCTGACCACCTTCTCGATCACGAACGACGTCGCGAAGTACTTCGCGATCATCCCGGCCATGTTCACCGCGGCCCACCCGGGCCTCGAATCCCTCAACATCATGGGCCTGAGCAGCCCGACCTCGGCCATCACCTCGGCGATCATCTTCAACGCCCTGATCATCATCGCCCTCATCCCGCTCGCCCTGCGCGGCGTCCGCTACAAGCCCGCCTCCGCCCACGACCTGCTGCGCCGCAACCTCGGCGTCTACGGCCTCGGCGGCCTGGTCCTGCCGTTCGTCGGGATCAAGCTCATCGACTTGGTGGTCTCCACCATCCCCGGCCTCGGCTGAACCTCCTCGCGCCCGGCCGCCCCGCCCCGAGCGCGAGTGCCCTCGTTACGCCACAGGTGGCACTGCTCGCGTTGAGGACGCGTCCAGCGGGTCCTCAACGCGATGTTCGACGGAGGACCAGGCAGAGGAAGCCGAAGCTGTCCCGGTAGCCGCGCAGCCACTGCGAACGCGCGGCGGTGGCCGTCTCCAGTACTTGTCCGGCGGCCGGATCGTCAGCGTGGTCCAGGGCCCACGAGGCCAGCGAGCCCCAGCAGGCCCATTCGTAGGCGTCCAGCTCACCACGTGTGCTGACGTGGCCGTGGACCGGGGTCCATCCGTCGGCGACGACCAGGTCCACCGTGGTCGCCAGGTCGTCGAGCTCACCGAAGATCTCCACGGCCTCCGGTGAAGGGGCCCGGTCCCAGAACGACTCACCGATCAGGACGTGGCCGCCGGGAGCCAGGTGTCCGCGGGCCGCCGCGAGGGTGGGGAGGAGGCCTCCGAAGGCATGCGTGGCGCCGACGCTGATCACCAGGTCGAACGGCCGTGTGGAGACGAAGTCCGCGGCCTCCTGCCGGTGGAGGGCCAGGCGCTCGCCGACCCCGAGGTCCCTCGCTGACCGGCGGGCCTGCGTCAGGGCCACTTCGGAGACGTCGACGCCCTCGGCGTGCAGTCGCGGGTGAGTGGTCAGGGCTCGCAGAAGCCATTCCGCTGTTCCGCATCCCAGGTCGAGTACGTGCTCGTCGCCCCGCGGGAGGCTGCGCGTGAGCAGCTCGCTGACCGAGTCGTCGGCGAGCGGGGACTTGACCGGGTGGCCGGCATGGGCGATCGCGGAGATCTGTTCGCGGCTCATCGGCGCAGCATGGCCCGCGCCGGGCAGCACGGTGTCGGGGTCGGCGCCCATTCCGGGGGTTGCGCCGGAGAAGTCCAAGGGGTCTCGTTTCGCGGTGCGGTGATGGGTGAGGTGATGGGGGAGGTGTCGCGCGGGGCTTGGGATGACGGTGGCCGCCGTCGTACGGATCAGGGCGTGGCCAGGTCGAGCTGGAACTCGCGCGTGCGCCGGTACGAGCGGTAACCGAGCGATCGGTTGACGGCGAGCATGTGGACGTTCTCCTCGGCGTTGTCGGTCTCGATCTCGGTGACGCCGGGGTGCTCGGCCCGCAGCCGCTCCGCCATCGCGGCTTTGAGCCACAGCCCCAGGCCGTGCCCGCGATGCGCCGGCGCCACCGCCGTGTCGTACTGCTGGGCCCGCTGCGGCGCGCCCCCGGGGAGCACGATCTCGGTGTAGCCGGCCATGGTCCCGTCCGTGTGGACGGCGGCGAGGGTCAGGAGCGTGTCGCCGCGTCTGGCGACCACGCGGCCCATCTCCCGTACCTGGTCGGCGTCCCAGTCGACGCGTCCGTAGTCCACATCGCCCATGGGCATGTCGTTCATCGCGTTCTTCGCGGCGGCGAAGGGCGCGGCCAGCTCGTCGGGGACCACGCCGGTCCAGCCGGTGAGCCGGTAGCCGGGGTGCTCGGTGGCGGCGATCCGACGGATTCGGTCCAGGTCCTCGTCCTTGTCGAGGGCCATGACCAGATGGTCCAGCGTCAGGACCGCCTCGAAGCCCCAGCGCCCGGCGAAGGCCTCGCCGGGCCCGTCGGCACCGGCCGCGACGACCAGGCTGCGCCGGCCCTCCGTACGGCAGGCCGCCACGACTGCGGAGAGGAGCTGGGATCCGGTGCCGTGGCGCCGGTGCGCGGGGTGGACGTGCAGTTCGAGTTCGGCGAGGTGGTTCTGACCGGGCTGGGTGAACAGGCGCAGAGCGGCGACGCCGACGACCGTGCCGTCCTCGGCCGTGGCCAGCCAGGACAGCCTCTGGCTGCCGAGGGCGGGCTTGGTGAGCAGTGCGTGGACGTGTCCGGCGCTGGGCGCCGGGACTCCCGGCAGGTCGAGGGCGGCCGAGGCGGCGACGACCCGGTGCCAGGCGGCGGTCTCGGTGACGGTGATGCGGTGGAGGGGGGTGATGTGGACGCGTGCGCTCAAGGCGGCGACTCCTGGGACTGAGGTGAGGACGGTGCTGGCCCGTTGAACTGCTCGAAAGCTATGGGGAACTGACCTGCCGGCACATCGGTCGGTGCGACGTAATGCGACCGTCGGTGATCGGGAACCTTGGGTAGGTTGACCGCATGTTGTACGGGCGAGGGACCGAGCAGGACCGGATCGAGCAGCTGCTGGCACGTGCCCGGGAGGGCATGAGCGGGGCGCTGCTGATCCATGGAGAGGCCGGCATAGGCAAGACGGCCCTGCTGGGGTACGCGGTCGAGGCGTACGGGGCCGGGGCGGGCGAGGCCGGGGCGGGCGAGGCCGATGGCGGGGGCCGGGTCCTGCGCACGGTCGGCATCGAGTCCGAGATGGAGCTGCCCTTCGGCGGCCTGCACCAGCTCCTGCTGCCGGTGAGCCACCACTTCGACGAGCTCCCCACCCCCCAGGCCGCCGCCCTGAAGGCGGCCCTCGGCCTGACCGGGGAGCCGGTGCGCGACCGCTTCACCGTGGGTGCGGCGGTGCTCGCGGCCCTGACCGCCGCGGCCGGCGGGGGCACGATGCTCTGCGTGGTCGACGACGCCCAGTGGCTGGACCAGGCGTCCTTGGACGCGCTGACGTTCGCGGCGCGCCGGCTGCACACCGAGGGCATCGTCATCCTGTTCGCCGTTCGCGACGGGGCGCAGGGCGGCCGGATCACCGGCCTGCCCACGCTGCGGATCGCCGGCCTGGACGCGGCGGCCGTCGACGCCCTCCTCACCGACCGGATCGCCGGCCTCTCCCCGTACGCCCGGGGACGGATCGTGGAGCAGGCGCAGGGCAACCCGCTGGCCCTGATCGAACTCCCCACCGCGCTCACGGCCGAGCAGCACGCGGGCCGCCCGAACCCGGTCACCCTGCCCCCGGGGCTAGCCTCGCCGGCGGGCCGGATCCAGGAGTCGTTCCAGGAGCAGATCCGCCGACTGCCCGAGACCACCCGCGCGATGCTGCTCGTGGCGGCCGCCGACGACACGGGCGGGCTCGACCTCGTCCTGCGGGCGTCGGCGCGGTTCGGTGCCACGCCGGAGGACCTGGAGCCCGCCGAACACGCCACGCTCGTGATCCTGACCGAGCACGCCCTGGCCTTCCGGCACCCCCTCATCAGGTCGGCCACCTACCAGGACGCCGCCCTGGCCCGGCGCCTCGCGGCCCACCGGGCGCTGGCGGACGCCCTGGACGGCGCCACGGCCGCCGACGGGGCCGCCGACCGGCGGGCCTGGCACCTGTCCGCGGCGACGACCGGAACGGACGAGGCCGTCGCGGACGAGATGGCGGGCGTGGCCCGCCGGGCCGGCGGCCGGCAGGGCACCGCCGCGGCCTCGGCCGCGTACGAGCGCGCCGCGCAGCTCACGGCCGACCCGGCCCGCCGGGCGCGGTTCCTGGCCGCCGCGGCCATCACGTCGGCCGAGGCGGGGCAGTTCCACCGCACGGCGGGGCTCTCGGACCGGATCAACGCCCTCGCCCTGGACCCGGCGACGCTCGCCGACTTCGCCCGGGTCCGCGCCGTCGTCGAGCTCGACCGCGGCACACCAGGTGAGGCCACCCGCATCCTCCTCGCGTGCGCGGACCGCATCGGACCCACCGGCGATCTTCCGGTGGTCCTGGCCGAGGCCGTGCAGACGGCGCATTCGGCCGGTGACCCGGACCTGCTGGCCGAGGTGGAGTCCCGCATCCCGGCGGCGGCGCCCGGTTACGCCCTGACGAGGGCGCTGGCGCGGGCGCTCGCGCTGTCGCCCGATGCCACCGAGGCGAGGCCGGAGCCGGCCCGGCCGGACGCGACCGTGCCCGACGGCTCCGGTCCCGTCGGCACCGGCCCGTACGAGACCGGTTCCGACGACGTCGCCTTCGCCGAGCGGGCCACAGCCGGTGTGCTCGCCCAGCTGCTCGCGGATCACGTCACCGCCTACGAGACCGCCGCCGCGCACGTGCAGGAGTGCCGGGCCCTGGACGTGGTCGGCTGGCTGCACACCGCGCTGCACCAGCTGGCCGAGGCCCAGCTGGCCCTGGGCCGCTTCCGCGAGGCACGGGCCGCCGCCGAGGAGGGGCTCGGCGTCGCCGAGGAGTTCGGCCGGCACCACCGGGGCACGTACCTGCGGGCGACCCTGGCGACGCTGGCCGCCCTGCGGGGTGACCAGGACGCGTGCGCCGCGTTCGCCGGGGCGGCGCTGGAGCGCGCCGACGGGCACGGCATCGCCCTGGCCGCCGCGCACGCCCAACGAGCGCTCGGCCTGCTCGAACTCGGGCTCGGCCAGGCGGAGAGCGCACTCGCGCATCTGGAAGCGGCGAGCGCGCGGGTGGGCCAGCCGGCCCTGGCGGCCTGGGCGGCGCCCGATCTCGTGGAGGCCGCGGTCCGCGCCGGGCAGCCGGACCGGGCGGCGGAGCCGCTGGCGCGCCTCGCGGACTGGGCGGCCGTCGCCCGGCACCCGACGGCCACGGCCCTGTTCCGCCGCTGCCAGGCCCTCACCGGACCGGATGACCAGGCCGAGCGGCACTTCAGCGAGGCAATGGCCCTTCACGACGAGGCGCAGCTTCCCTTCGAACGAGCCCGCACAGAGCTCCTGTACGGCGAGTGGCTGCGCCGGGAGCGGCGCCGCACCGACGCCCGCCGCACCCTCCGCGCCGCGCTGGAGACCTTCGAGGAGCTCGGCACCGAGCCCTGGGCCGCCAGGGCCCGCACCGAACTCCAGGCCACGGGCGAGCAGGTGAGCGGGAACGAGGCGACGAACGTACCCCTGCGCCGCCTCAGCCCGCAGGAGCGCGAGGTCGTCCGCCTGGCCGCCGCCGGCGCGACCAACCGCGAGATCGGCACCACCCTGTTCCTGAGCCCGCGCACGGTCGGCCACCACCTCTACCGCGCCTTCCCGAAGCTCGGCATCACCTCCCGTACGGAACTCCCCGGACTCCTCGACCGGGCCGACGACGCGGAGGACTGAGCCGGGCCCGAGCCCGCAGTCGTCGGGCCGTGCGGCGTCGGCTACGACGCTCCGCATGCGGCCAGTGCGGTTCGCGCCAGTGCGCGCAGCCAGGTGTGGGCGTGGTCGGTGTCGTAGCGCTGGTGCCATGACAGGTACACCGGTGCCGGGGGGAGTTCGAGCGGCAGGGGGAGTACGGCCAGGCCGAGGTCGGCGGCCGCGTTGCGTGTGGTGGTTTCGGGGACGCTGATCACGAGGTCGGTGCCGCGCGCGAACTCCAGCGCGGCTGCTTCCGTGGGGGCGGCCGCCACCACGCGGCGGGTGAGGCCGAGCCGAGTGAGGGCGTCGTCGAGGGCGTTGCCGAGGTTTCCGCGTCGCGAGACGGTGACGTGTTCGGCGGCGGCGTACTGCTGGGCGGTGACGGTTCGGGCGCGGGTGAGGGGGTGTCCCTGCCTCACGACGGCGACGAGGCGGGTCTCGCCCACGTGCTCGGCGCGGATGTCGGGGGCGCTCGGGCGGTTGGCGTTCGCCTCCAGATCGACCTCGCCGCGTCGCAGTCCGGGGGTGTCGGTGGCCGATTCCGCCACGAAGCGCAGTCGCACGCCCGGCGCCTGTCCGCGTACGGCCGCGAGCAGCGCGGGGCCGCTGAGGGCGACCAGGGAATCGTGCCAGCGGAGCGTGAAGGTGCGTTCCAGCGTTGCCGGGTCGAGTTCACGGCTCGGTGCCAGCACGCCCCGGACCTGGTGCAGCAGCTCGTGCACCTGTTCCCGGACGGCGATCGCATAGGGCGTCGGGGTCATGGTGCGGCCGGTGCGCACCAGGATCTGGTCCCCGGTCGTCCGCCGGATCCGGCCCAGACTCCGGCTCATCGCGGGGGCGGTGACGTGCAGCCGTGCGGCCGCCCCGGCCACGCTGCCTTCCTCCAGCAGTGCGTCGAGCGCGGTGAGCAGATTCAAATCCAATTGCATGGGAGTAATCCCAGACGTGCTTGACATGCATTTGATGTTAATGGGAGGGGTGCGTAGCGTCGTTACCGCGGCGCAGGGCGGAACGCACGGCCCGGCCCGAAGTCCTCCTCATCACCCCTTGCCCAGACGGGAGTTCCACCATGTCCGAAGCGCTTCAGGCCACCGACGCCACCGTGTCCGTCTCCCTCTCCGTCTCCGACGCCGACCTGCTCGACCGGACCGCGGCCGCCGTGCGGGAGGCCGGTGCGGCACTGCGCGAGCGGTTCGGCGACGCGGTCCCCTACCGGACCCGCGAAGAGCTGATGAGCGCGCTCGCCGCCAACGACGACACGGCCCTCGGCATCCTGCGCCCCCGCCTGACGAGCCTGCGCCCGGACGCCGGCTGGGTGGAGGACGAGCTGGACGGCGGGGCGCTGCCGTCCGGCGAGTGGTGGGTCGTGGATCCGGCCGAGGGCAACGTCAACCACCTGCACGCCCTGCCCGAATGGGCGGTGACCGCCACCCTCGTGCGCGACAACCAGCCGGTGCTCACCGCGGTCCACCTGCCGCTGACCGGCCAGACCTACACCGCGCTCACCGGCGCGGGCGCCCACCTCGACGGCCGGCCCCTGCACGTGTCCCAGACCACGGACCTCGGCCTCAGCGTCGTCGCCACCAGCCAGGCCCGGCCCGACGAGGACGAGAACGTCGTCCGGCGCGTCGGCTCCTCGATCACCGCGATGCTCTTCGACGCACTCGTCGTCCGCGTCGCCGTGCCCGCGACCCTGCACCTGCTGAACGTGGCCGCCGGCCGGCTCGACGCCTTCTGGCAGTTCGCCGGCGCCCGCGCGGACCTGCTGCCCGGCGCGCTCCTCGTCACCGAGGCCGGCGGACGGATCTCCGACGCCGAGGGCCGCCCCTGGACCCCGCGGAGCGCCGGCTTCCTGGCCGCCGCGCCCGGCGTCCACGCCCAGGCCGTCGCCGCCCTTGCACGCTGACCGAACACCACCGCAGCCGCACACACGACAAGGGGCCACACCCTCATGACCACGATCGCAGTACTCGGAAACGGCCGCGTCGGCGGCAACCTGGCCGCCGCCCTCACCCGCGCGGGGCACGAGGTGACCGTCGCGGACCGCACACCGGGGGCCGCCGCCGACGCCGCCCGGCGCGCCCGGATCGTCATCAACGCCACCCCGGGCGCCGGCTCCCTGGAACGGCTCGCCGCCCTGCGCGACGAACTGCGCGGCACCCTCCTCGTCGACGTCTCCAACGCCACCACCGACGGACCGGACGGCCTGCCCGCCGACCTGCTCTACCCCGGCTCCAGCCTCGCCGAGCAACTGCAGGAAGCACTCCCCGAAACGCACGTCGTCAAGACCCTCAACACCATGCTCTTCCCGGTGATGACCGCCCCGGCCACGCTCACCCAGACGCCCACCGCGTTCCTCTCCGGCGAGGACGCCCGGGCCAAGCAGACCGTCCGCGAACTCCTCGCCGACCTCGGCTGGCAGGACGAATGGATCACCGACCTCGGCGGGATCCGGACCGCCCGCGCGACGGAGGCCGCGATCCTGTTCGTACCCCACGTGATCCGCTCCAGCGGATTCGCCCCCTTCGCGATCTCGATCGCCCGCTCTCAGGGCGGTGGCGGCTCCCACGGGCGGGCGTAGCGGTCAGGGCTGCTGGTGCAGTCCTGCGAGGAGCAGCGCGACCAGTCGGCGGGGGTCGTAGCGGGGGTCGGTGTCGGTGCCGATGCAGAGGTTTCCGATGCCGCGCATGAGGTGGTAGGCGTCCAGGCCGGGGCGGGTCTGGCCGGCGGCGGCCGCGGCTTCGAGGAGTTGGGCGCACACCGGGAGCAGACGGTCGAGGAAGTAGGCGTGCAGCGTCTCGAAGCCGGTGCTGTCGGACTGCATCGCCGCGGCCAGGCCGTGTTTGGTGACCAGGAAGTCGACGAAGAGGTCGACCCAGCCTTCGAGGGCGGCGAAGGGCGTCGGGCCGGCCGCCAGCAGGGCCGGGCCTGCTTCGGCGCAGGTGTCGACCTGGTGGCGGTAGACGGCGATGACGAGCTCGGCCCGGTTGGGGAAGTGCCGGTAGAAGGTGCCCAGCCCGACGCCGGCCTTGGCGGCGATCTCGCGTACCGGCGCGTCCACGCCCGAGGCGGCGAAGACCTGGGCGGCGGCCTCCAGCAGGGTCTGCTGGTTGCGCCGGGCGTCCTTGCGCTTCGACCCGGCCGAACTTCCCGGGGGCTGCTGGCTGTCGGTCACTCTGGCACTCCGTTCAAGGGAACCGGCCTTGCGAACCGGAACAGCGTTCCGTATCGTATGTGGAACGACGTTCCGTTTCATTCATGATGCCAGATCGGGTGGCCGGCGGCCGGGCCGCCGTCGCTTCGGGTGCTCCGCCGGAGAGCCGGGGGAGTGCGCGAACTCCATTCCCGGCGTCAACGCTGCGGCCTATCACGTGTGTTGCTCCCTCACCCCCAGCCGCGTCGTTGGTACCGCCACGCGCCGGCACCCGCTTGACCAAGCCCCGGAATCTGATCGAAAGGCCTTCTCGTGTCCGACTCAATCGATGCCGATCCGTACGACTCCGCCGGCGCGCCCACCGCGGTGCTGTCCGTCAAGCCGCTCGTCCTGCCCGCCCTGTCCGTCCCGGGCGGCCTGGGTGAGGACCTCCAGGTCCGTGTCTCAGCCCCTGCGGTCGGCGATGCACTGCCCGTCGTCGTCTTCTCGCACGGCTTCGGCTGGTCGATGGACGGCTACGCTCCGCTGGCCGACCACTGGGCCGCACGCGGCTTCGTGGTCGTCCAGCCCACCCACCTCGACTCCCGGACGCTCGGCATCCCGGCAGAGGACCCGCGAACTCCCCGGATCTGGCGCCACCGGATCGAGGACGTCGTGCGCGTGCTGGACGGACTCGACGTGCTGGAGGCGTCCGTCCCCGGTCTCGCCGGGCGCGTCGACCGGACCCGTATCGCAGTCGCCGGTCACTCCTGGGGAGCCCAGACGGTCAGTGCCCTGCTGGGCGCCCGCGTCCTGGACGCCGACGGCAGCCCCGGCGAGGACATGTCCGATCCCCGCGTCAAGGCCGGGGTGCTGCTGGCGCTGACCGGCCTGGGCGACGACCTGACACCCTTCGCCGCCGAGCACTTCCCCTTCATGAGGCCGTCGTTCGACACCATGACCGCCCCGGCCCTCATCGTCGCCGGCGACCACGACCAGTCCCACCTGTCCACCCGCGGTCCGGACTGGTTTACCGACCCCTACACCCACAGCCCCGCCCCCAAGAGCCTGCTCACCCTGTTCGGCGCGGAGCACTCGCTCGGCGGCATCCCCGGCCACGAGGTCGCCGAGACCACCGACGAGAACCCGGCGCGCGTCGCCCTGGTCCAGCACCTCACCACGACGTTCCTGCGCAAGGCCCTGCTGGGCGACGAGGCCGGCTGGAAGGCGGCAGCCACCGCCCTGGAGGAAGACCCCGCGCCGCTGGGGGAGCTGCGGAGCAAGTGAACGCCCGCCCGGCCGCCGACAGCCGACGCCGATTCACATAAGTCGCGTACGCCATCGAGGCGGCCCTGCGCGCCCTGCACGGTGACCTCGCACTGCTGCTGACGATGTCGCTGATGGTGGGCGTGTGCGGCTTCGTATCGCCGGACGCGGCCGGCGAAGCCCCCTCCACCGAGATCGCCCGGCTCGGCCGGCTCGACGACACGAACCGGCGCTGCTTCGGGTGCGGGACGCTCGCGCTGTTGCTGGTCATCGTCGGGGGACTGACCCTTCCGGCGCTGAGGAGTACTCGACGATGCGTGAGCCGCGCCGAGGAGGCCTGAACAGGCGCTCACGCCTCCCGGCGGGGGCGGGGGCGCGCTCGATGCCCCGACGTCGCCGTCGTGGGCATCGCCGACGACACCCTCTGCGATCCAGTGACCCACGTCACATGCGGTTCTTGTCAGGAATCGGGGAGCTGTTCCGCTCAAGTCACCGAGAGCGAGCGAACCGACCGACAGGAGCAGAACATGAAGCACCGCATCGTCGTCCTCGGCGCCGGCTACGCCGGGGCCTACGCGGCCGGGACCCTGGCGCGCCGGCTGTCCCCGGCGGACGCGGAGGTCACCGTGGTCAACGCCGAACGGGACTTCGTCCAGCGGCTGCGGCTGCACCAGCTCGCGGCCGGCCAGGAGATCGAGGCCCCGAAGCTCGCCGATGTCTTCGCGGGCACGGGGATAGGGCTGCGCCTGGCCCGTGTCACCGCCGTCGACCCCGAGCGCCAGGTCGTCTCCGTGGCCGACGCCGACGGCGGCGGCGAACTCGGTTACGACACGCTGGTCTACGCGCTCGGCAGCCACGGAGCGGATCACGGCGTCCCCGGAGTGGCCGAGCACGCCTTCGACGTCGCCGGCCGGCCCTCCGCGATGCGCCTGCGCGAACGCCTGGACAGCCTGGAGGAGAAGGGCGGAGCCGGGACCGTCGTGGTCGTCGGCGACGGGCTGACCGGCATCGAGACCGCCACCGAGATCGCCGAATCCCGGCCCGGTCTGTCGGTGTCGCTGATCGCCCGCGGCGAGCTGGGCGCCCCGCTCTCCACCGGCGCCCGCGATCACCTGCGCCGGGCCTGTGACCGGCTGGGCATCACCGTCTGGGAGCACACCGTCGTCGAAGCCGTCGAAGCCACCCGGGTGATGTGCGCCGGAGGCACCGTGCTGGCGTCCGACGCGACCGTGTGGACGGCCGGGTTCGCCGTCACCCCGATCGCCGCCATGAGCGGGCTGGAGGTCAACCAGAACGGTCGGATCGTCGTCGACCACACCATGCGGTCCGTCTCCCACCCCGATGTCTACGCCGCCGGCGACAGCGCCTACGCCATCGGTGACAACGGGCAGCCGCTGCCGATGTCCTGCGCCTCGGCCGGCTACACCGGCCGACAGGCAGTGGACGCGATCGTGGGACGCCTGACCGGCCGAGAGATCACCCACACCAAGCTGGAGTACCTGGGCAATCACCTCAGCCTGGGACGGCGGGACGGGATCCTGCAGATGGTCGACGGCGAAGGGCAGGCGAAGCCGAAGTACGTGGGCGGCCGGAAGGCGGCGCGGATCAAGGCGGGCATCGTCAGGATGTCGCTGTGGGCGACCGCGCACCCGACCTTCGGCCTGCCCAAGCGCAAGCACCGCCTCGCCGCCGCACCGAACCTGCCCGCCGAGAGGACGGCCGCGTAGCCGGCACTAGGGTGATCCACGTGGACAGCACCATGGATCGCTTCGGCACCAGTCGGTTCGAGGCCAGCCGCAACCGGCTGGCCTCGCTGGCCTACCGGCTGCTGGGCTCCGCCAACGACGCCGAGGACGCGGTGCAGGACACGTTCCTGCACTGGCAGGCCGCCGACCGGCAGCGGATCGAAGTGCCGGAAGCATGGCTGACCAAGGTCGCCACCAACCTGTGCCTCGACCGGCTCCGCTCGGCACAGGCCCGACGCGAGCGCACCGCCGGTGCCTGGCTGCCCGAACCGCTCCTCGACGGCGACCCGATGCTCGGCCCGGCCGACACCTTCGAGCAGCGGGAATCGGTCTCCCTGGCCGTGCTGACCCTCATGGAGCGCCTGTCACCCCACGAGCGGGCCGTCTACGTCCTGCGCGAGGCGTTCGCCTACAGCCACGCCGAGATCGCCGAGATCCTCGGCATCACCGAATCCGCGAGCCAGCAGCACCTCCACCGGGCCCGACGGCGCGTCACCGCCGCGCGCCGCGGTGGCGACGAAGTCGACCGGGCATCCGCCCGCAGGATCGTCGAGGAATTCCTCGCCGCCGCCGCCTCGGGCCGCACCGAACGCCTGGTGGCGCTGCTCACCGACGACGCGACCGCGGTCTCCGACGGCGCCGGCGGTACGGCCAAGACGCTGCTGCGGTACGACAACCCGCAGCGCATCGCCGCGATCGTACGGGCCGGCCTCACACCCACTCCCGCGAAACGGCGACTCGCCGGCGGCACACCGGCCCTCCATTACGCGGTCGTCAATGGTGCTCCCGCGCTCCTCTTCGTGGTCGGCGACCGCATCGCCGGCTCCGTGACCTTCGACATCACAGGCGGCAGGATCGCAACCGTGCGCGGTATCGCCGCCCCCACCCGCCTCGTCCGCCTCACCGAAGCCTGGCTGCGAGACGGACCGGACGTGCCGCTCATCGCCCAATGGTGACGGCCGCGATCGTCTCGGCCGGCGAGCCGGCAGCAGGCGACGAGCCCGGCACCTCGTGGTCCCCACGGGGTGCCGGGCCGTCGTCGTCCGGGCGGAAGCCGTAGGCCGCTACTTCGGCATGAGGACGGTGTCGATGATGTAGACGTCGGCGTTGGCGGTCTTCACGTTGCCGCAGACCACGGAAGCGGTGCCGTTGACCTTGTAGGAATCGCCGGAGCCGGCGGTGGTGACCATGCCCTTCTGGAGGGTCTCGAAGGAGCCGTTCTCCAGCTGCTTCGGGGTGAGCCGCCGGCCGACGACGTGGTACGTGAGGATCTTGGTGAGCGTCGCCTTGTCGGCGAGGACCTTGTCGAGGTCGGCCTTCGGGATCTTGGCGAAGGCGTCGTTGGTCGGGGCGAAGACGGTGATGTCCTTGGCGTTGTTGAGGGTGTCGACGAGGCCTGCCTGCTTGACGGCGGAGACCAGGGTGGACAGGGCCGGGTTGTTGGAGGCGGCCGTGGCGACCGGGTCCTTGGCCATGCCGTCGAAGGAACCGGCGCCCTCCTTGGGCACGCCGGCACAGGCCGGGCCGAAGGGCTGGTCGCCGGTCACCGCGGTGTCCGCCGGGGTGCTCTCACCGGTCCTGGCCTGGTCCCCGGCCGCCGCGCTGGGGGCGGCCTCGGTGTCGCTGCCGGAATCGGAGCAGGCGGCGAGGGTGAACGGCAGCAGGGCGGCCGCGGCCGCGGCAATGGCGGTACGGCGGATCTTCATGGTGTTCATGCCGGTTTCTCCTTGAAGGGGTTCCTGCGGGTGATGTGAACGGGCCGGCCCGGGGGCAGGTCCGGTGGTCAGGGGACGGTGACGAAGACGCTGTGCCGGCCGGTCGCCCCGTCGGGGACGGTGCGGGCGCGCTCCTCCGTCTGCACGGTTCCGGTGCCGTCGGTGGCGCGGACGGTGATGGTGTGTCCGCCGGGGGAGGCCTGCCAGGGCCAGGACCACTGCCGCCAGGTGTCGACGGTGTCCTGCGCGGCGAGTTCGGCTTCCTGCCAGGGGCCGTCGTCGACGCGGACCTCGACGCGGGTGATGCCGCGGTGCTGGGCCCAGGCGACGCCGGCGATCACGACGGTGCCGGCGGTGGGGCGGGCGAAGGGCTTGGGGGTGTCGATGCGGGCCTGCGTCTTGACCGGTGCCCGGCGGGCCCACTTGCGCTTGACCCAGTACGGGTCGTAGGCGTCGAAGGTGGTGAGCTCGATGCCGGTGATCCACTTGCAGGCGGATACGTAGCCGTAAAGGCCCGGTACGAGCATCCGGACGGGAAAACCGTGCTCGAACGGCAGCGGCTCGCCGTTCATGCCGACGGCGAGCATCGCGTCGCGGCCGTCCATGACGTCCTCGACCGGCGAGCCGAGGGTCATGCCGTCCACCGAGCGGGCCACCAGCTGGTCGGCCCTCCCGCCCTTCGACGGCGGCCTGACGCCGCACTCGGCGAGGAGGGTGGCGAGGGGGACCCCCAGCCAGCGGGCGTTGCCGACGTAGGGGCGGCCCACCTCGTTGGACACACACGTGAGGGTGATGTCGCGTTCGATCAGCGGGCGGGCGAGGAGCTGGTCGAGGGTGTACGCGCGGGTTCGGGTGACGCCGGTGCCGTGGATCTTCAGCCGCCAGGTGCCGGCGTCCACCCTGGGGACCACCAGGGCGGTGTCGACGCGGTAGAAGTCCCGGTTCGGCGTGGTGAAGGCGCTGATACCGGGCACCTTCAGCCGGGCCCCGGCCGGGACCGCAGCGGCCGGAGAGACGGGTGCCGGCAGGACGAGGGCGTCACGGGAGGCAACCGCGCCCTGGCCCTGTCGGCCGGCGAGGAACCGGCCGAGTGCACCCGCGGACGTGGCCGCGGCGGTGGTGACCGCTGCCGCCGTCAGGAAGCCCCGCCTGCTCCATCCGGCCCCGCCGCTCCGGCCTTCGGCCGCCGCGGGGGCGGCCCCGGACGCCAGCAGGCCGAGGGCGAGCGCGCCCGCAACCCCTCCGGCGAGCGAGGGGAGCACGTCACCGACACCGGTGGAGTCCGGCCGGTTCAGGGCAGCGGCAGCGCCGACGAACCCGAAGAACAGGACACCCGCGGCGGCAGCGCGGCGGTGGCGCAGGCTGAGCATGCCCAGGGCCATGGCGATGACGGCGAGAACCACGAGGATCCCGAGCTGCAGGACGGTCTTGTCGTTCTCCCCGAACGTACGGATCGCGAAGTCCTTGACCGCGGCCGGCGTCCGGTCGATCACCGCCCCGCCCACCACGGTCACCGGACCCGCGGTCGGCCGCAGCAGCCCGGCCGTCAGCTCGGAGACGGCGAGCGCTGTGAACGCGGCGAGGAGGCCGGCAGGCACGCCCGCGGCGGCGCGGATGGGGATGGTGCGGAAGCGACTCACACCCGGCATTCGGCGGCACCCGCCTGGCGGATTGGTCCCACACCCGAAAGAGTGACCTGCTCGCCTCACGTGCCCCGGGCAGGGAAGTGGCACCAGGGCGCAGCCGGCGGCGTGCTCCTGGTTCCTTCCGGGTATACGGCGGCCGCCTCAGGGCCGCCGCATGCGCGCGGGTGACGAAACGCCCTCCCATCCGCACGCCCGTCCGCTACGAAGAACTGCTGACACGCCCACCCGCTCCGGCGGCCGGGACGCCCTCGTGGCGGCCCGGCCCTGTCCGGGCAGAAGGAGTCAAGGACCGGCATGCGATGGACGACCCGCCCCCCGACGGCCGCACCCGGCCACCTCTTCGCCTCCTCGCCGCGGCCGGAGCGGCGCCGGTGAACCAGCCCATCCCCTTCGGTGCCGGCCCAACCGAGGGGCGCGGCGATCTGGTCGAGGTCATGCGGGACGTCGCCCACGGCGACAAACAGGCCTTCTCAGTCCTCTACGACGCCCTCGCACCCCTGGTGTTCGGGATCGTGATCAAAGTCGTACGCGACCGGGCCCAGTCCGAGGAGGTCGCCCAGGAGGTCATGATCGACCTGTGGCGGCAGGCCGCCCGCTACCGCCCCGACGCCGGCAGCGTCACCACCTGGGCCGCGACCATCGCCCACCGACGGGCGGTGGACCGGGTCCGCTCCGCCCAGGCCGCCACCGACCGCGAGCAGGCCCAGGCCGCCCGCGAGCACACCACCGCTTTCGACGAGGTCGCCGAACAGGTCGAAACCCGCCTGGAGAACGAACAGGTACGCCGCTGCCTGCGCGGCCTGACCGAACTCCAGCGCCAGGCCGTGACCCTGGCCTACTACAGGGGGCTCACCTACCGTGAAGTCGCCGAAGCCCTGCGCACACCGCTTCCCACCATCAAGACACGCATGCGCGACGGGCTCATCCGGCTCCGCGACTGCATGGGGGTGACCACATGAACCACCACACGTCCGACGCGCACACCCTTGCCGCCGGCTACGCCCTCGGCGCCCTCGGCCCCGCCGAACGCAAGGACTTCGAAGCCCACCTGGAGGTGTGCGAGGCGTGCAGGCAGGAGGCCGCGGAGTTCGGGGCGACCGCGGCACGCCTGGCGGCAGCGGCCTCCCAGCCGCCGCCGGCGGCACTCAAGCCGCAGGTCATGGCCGCCATCGACGGCGTACGCCAGCTGCCCCCGCGCGTCCCCTCCACCGCCTCCGCACCCGCCGTCCGCGGCATCCTGCGCCGCAGGGCCCTGCCGCTGGCGCTGGCCGCGAGTGTGGCCGCTGCCGCCCTCGGCGGCGTCGCGGTGTGGCAGGCCCGGAACGGAGAGGACCTCAGGCAGCAGGCCCGCCAGGCGCAGCGGCAACTGGACGAGGTCAGCAGCGTCCTGGCCGCGCCCGATGCCCGCACCGTTCACGGACGGGCCGCCAACGGGGCCCTGACCACCGTCGTCGCCTCCGACCGCCGGAACAAGGCCGTGTTCACCGCCGGCAACCTTCCCGCGCCCGGAGCCGGCAAGACCTACCAGCTGTGGCTCGCCCACGGGAGCACCATGCGCCCGGCCGGATTCATCGACCACGACGGCACGGTCGTCCTCAGCGGGAACCCGGCCGACGCGGGTGCGGTCGGCCTCACCCTCGAACCCGCCGGAGGATCACCCCAGCCCACGACCGCCCCCCTGGTCCTGATGACCCTTCCCACCTGACCCGCAGGCCCCGCCCGCCGCCGCGAAGTACGGGTGCCCGTATCGCTCGGTGGCCGCCACGGGGATCGGGATCTCGAAGTGGACCGTCCCGTAGCCGCCGTGCTCGCCGGTCGTGCGGGCGTCGCAGACCTCGTCGGCCATGCTGCGCCAGAAGGCTTCCGCGCCCGGGATGTCGACGTTCGTGTGCAGGTAGACCGTGTCGTAGCCGGGGATGCCGGCGGCGAACTCGCAGGCCGTCCTGACCATGGCGCGGGCCAGGCCGTGCCTGCGGTGGTCCGGGCGTACGTACACCCGTAGGAGCTGCGCCGTGCGCCCGGAGGGGTAGCGCTCGGTGAGCCAGTGCGGGTGCGGGGGGTGCGCGGGGCCGCGGGAGTTGAGTGCGGTGGTGCCGACCACTTCTCCGCCCAGGACCGCCACGACGAGGGTGTGGCGCGGGTGCGTGAGGTAGGTGGCGGTGATGTCGACGACGTCGTCGTGCCACTGGGGTACGTACCCGTAGTCGAACTCCCGGTAGAAGGTGTCGAGCATGACGCTCCGGGCGCCCGGCACGTCCTCGGGCCTGGCGTGCCGCACCAGGTACGGCCCGATCTCTTGCTCGGTCGTCAGGTCTCTCACGGCTCGATGGCTCCCTTCCGGCGCTCCGGTCTCGTGAGCGGCACGCTACCTGAAAACCACTCTATTGGAAATGAAAACGATTTCGGGTAGCTTCCTCCTCGGTTCGGTGCGGACGCCTCCCGTCAGGCCTCCGCTTCGCAGGTATGCCCCACGGTCGTGGCGGCATGGTGAGAGGAAGTCCTTTGGCGCATCTGCTGGTTGTCGAGAGCTGGGTGGGGTCGATGAGCAGGCTGCTGCCCAGGGCGATCGGGGAGGGCGGACACGAGTTCACCTTCGTCACGCGGGACCTGCACCACTACCTGCGAGGCGCCGGGCCCGACGGCCCGCACCCGCTGCTGGCCGCGCGCAACATCGTCACCGCGGACACCAACGACATGGACGAGCTGCTGCCCCACCTGGAACGCCTGCACGCCGTGCTCGCCTTCGACGGGGTCGTCTCCTCCTGCGACTACTACCTCCCGGCCGTGGCCCGGATCGCCGGCCGGCTGGGACTGCCCGGCCCGGCCGTCGAAGCCGTCGAGGGAGCCTGCCGCAAGGACCTGACCCGCCGGGCACTGGCCGAGGCGGGCGTACCCGGCCCCCGCTTCGCGCTCTGTACGGACACGGCGCAGGCCGCAGCGGCCGCCCGGGAGATCGGCTACCCCCTGGTGGTCAAGCCCGTGGACCTGTGCGCCGGGATGCTGGTCCGCGAGGTCCGTGACGAGCGGGAACTGGAGCTCGCCTGCCGGGCGCTGGCCGAGTTCCCGGTCAACGCGCGCGGGCAGGACCGTACGCCCTCCGTCCTCCTCGAAGAACTGCTCACCGGACCCGAGGTCAGCGTCGAGACCGTCTCCTTCGGCGGGGCCGTCGGCGTGGTCGGCGTCACGGACAAGAGCATCGGCGGGGCGCCCGCCTTCATCGAGACCGGGCACATGTTCCCGGCGGGCATCGCGCCGCAGACGGAGCGGGAGGCGGTCGACACGGCTGTGGCCGCGCTGAAGGCCCTCGGCCTGGACCGCGTGGTCTGCCACACCGAGATCAAACTGACGTCCGACGGCCCCAAGGTGGTCGAGGTCAACCCCCGGCCCGCCGGCAACCGGATCACCGAACTGGTCCGGCACGTGACGGGCGTCGACCTGGCCGCCGCCTGCGTCGACGTCGCCCTCGGCCGCGTGCCCGACCTCACGCCGCGCCCGACCGGAGTGCACAGCGCCGCCATCGCCTTCCTGCTCCCCGACGCCACCGGCACCCTCACCGGCATCCAGGGCGCCGACGAGGTCCGGGCGCAGCCCGGGGTGCTGGAGCTCACCCTCGCCGAGCCGGGCCGTGCGGTACGCGCCGCGACCAGCAACAACGAGTACCTCGGCCACGTCATGACGGCCGACACCCTGGGCGGCGGCGCCCGCGAGGCCGCCGAGCGGCTCATCGCGCACCTCCGCCCCACGTTCGAGGAGCAGGGTGCCGTGCTGCCGTCGGTGGTGTCCGCATGACCGCTCCCACCCTGCGCGAGCCCGCCGTGCGCACCGTCGACCAGCTCATCCAGGAGGTGTGGAAAAGGAGCTACGGACCCGACCCCGCCCGGGAACGCATCGCGCTCGCCTTCACCACCGCCCAGGCGGTCCGGCACTCCGGCCGCAGCAGCGGATACCGCAACGAGGTGCTCAGCCTGCGCCTGGACGCGGCCGTCGGGTCCTGCGCCGTGGAGCCGGGAGCGCTGCCGGCGGCCGCACTCGACGACTGCGTCGGGGCATCCGTGGCCGAACTCCTCGGCCACCCGCTGCTTCCCGTGCGGGTCGCCGCACTCGACGCGTACCTGAGCCGGGTACGCCCCCACACGCCCGAACACGGCGCCCGCCCCTACGCCCTCCCGGCCGGCAGCTCCCTGCACCGGTCCAGGGCCCGCGCCCGCGCCGTGGCCGATCTGCTTCCGGCGGCCGGGATCCGGCGGGTCCTCGTCATCGGCGTGGTCAACTCCCTGCTGGAACAGCTGCGCGAGCGCGGCACCGGATACGTGCCCTGCGACCTCAAGGGCGGCACCACCGAATGGGGCGAGCCCGTACGGACCGACGCCCTCGCGGAGCTGGAGCACTGCGACGCCGTCCTCGCCTCCGGCATGACCCTCGGGAACGGAACCTTCCAGCCGCTGCTCGACCACGCCGCCGCCACCGGGAAGCCCCTGGTCATGTTCGCGCAGACCGGCAGCGCGGTCCTCCCGCGCTTCCTGGGCGCCGGGGTCAGCGCCGTGTCCGCCGAGCCCTACCCCTTCTTCTGGCTCGACGGCGGCCCGGGAGTCATCCACCGCTACGGAGGCACCCGGTGACCCTCGCACCCCTGCTGCACCGCCCGGCGGCCCGCAGCGCCAACCCTGAACTGCTGACGCTGGTCGGCCGTACCCCGATCGCCCGGATCCGCACGGAACTGCCCTACGCCCACCCCGGCTTCTGGGCCAAGCTCGAATGCCTCGGCGCCGGAGGGATGAAGGCGCGGTCCGCCGTGTCCATGCTGCGCGGAGCCCGACAGCGCGGCGAACTCAGCCCGGGCGCCACCGTGGTCGAATCCACCTCCGGAACCCTGGGGGTCGGTCTCGCCTTCGCCGGCCAGGCACTCGGCCACCCCGTCGTCCTCGTCGGCGACCGCGAACTCGAACCGTCCATGAGACAGTTGCTCCGCGCGTACGGCGCCCAGCTGGAGCTGGTGGAGCGGCCGGCCCCCGAGGGCGGCTGGCAGGCCGCCCGGATCGCCCGGCTCCGCGAAGTCCTGGCCCGGATCCCGGACGCCTACTGGCCCGACCAGTACAACAACCCGGACAACGCGGCCGGATACCGCTCCATGGCCGCCGAACTCTGCGGGCAGCTCGACCACCTGGACGTCCTGGTGTGCAGCGTCGGCACCGGCGGCCACAGCGCCGGACTGGTCGGCCCGCTGCGCCGCCGCTGGCCCCGCCTGAAGGTGATCGGCGTCGACTCCGTCGGCTCGGCCATCTTCGGCCAGCCGGCCAGGCCCCGCCTCATGCGCGGACTCGGCAGCAGCATCCACCCGTGCAACGTCGCCCACCACGCCTTCGACGAGGTCCACTGGGTGGGCCCGGCCGAAGCCGTCGACGCCTGCCGCAGGCTCGCCCGTACCGGTTTCGTCAGCGGCGGCTGGAGCACCGGAGCCGTCGCCCTGGTCTCCGCCTGGGCCTCCCGCGTCGAGGCCGGCGCAGTCGTCGCGACGGTCTTCCCCGACGGCCCGCACCGCTACCTCGGCACCGTCTACGACGACGACTTCTGCCACGCGCACGGCCTCGACCAGGCCGAACTGGCCGTGCGCCCCCTGGAGATCGCCCACCCGCACGCCACCGAGGCCGTCGGCTGGAGCCGCTGCCGCACCGTCCTCGACCCGCTCGCGGCCACCCGGCCGCACCTGCCCGCACCGGCCCGGGGAGGAGCCGCATGAGACTCACCTGGCACACCACCGGGCTGGAACTGGCCGAACCGCTGCGGATCTCCCGCTCGGTGATGGCCCGCCGCGACGCGGTCTGGATCGCGATCGAACACGGCGGCATGACCGGCTGGGGCGAGGTGGTCAGCAGCGACTACCTCGGCCTGCCCACCGCACGCATCGTGCGGCACCTCACCACGGCGCGCCCCGCCGTCGAACGGCTCCCCGACCCCGAAACCGCGTGGCACGCGCACACCGCCGACTCGCTGCCCGGCTCGTCCGAGCTGCCGGCGGGCGTGCTCGCCGGACTGGAGGCGGCCCTGCTCGACCTGGTCGGCAAGCGGGCCGGCCGGCCCGTACACCACCTGCTGGGGACGCACACCGCGCCGGCCGCGCAGACGACCCGTACGATCGGCATCACCGCGCCCGTACCGGCCGCCGCCCAGGCGGCCCGGCTCGCCGTGAGCGGCTTCACCGCACTCAAGGTCAAAGCGGGATCCCCCGATCCGGCCGAGGACCTCGCGCGCGTGGAAGCCGTACGCACGGGCGCCCCGGAGGCGAGCCTGCTGCTCGACCCCAACGGAGCGTGGACCGAACGCCAGGCCCTCGACCTGCTGCCGCGCTTCGCCGACCTCGGGGTCACCGCCGTGGAACAGCCCATCGCACCCGGCACCCCCGACGCGCTCGCCCGCGTGGCCAAGGAGTCACCGGTCCCCGTCATCGCCGACGAGGACGCCGTCTCCTACGCGGACGCCGTCGCCCTCGCCGGACTCGTCCACGGCGTCAACGTCAAGCTCGCCAAGTGCGGCGGGGTACGGGCCGCCCTGCGCATCCACGAAGCCCTGCGCGGCAGCGGCACCGACCTCATGCTCGGCTGCCTCACCGCCAGCTCACTCGGCATCGCACCCGCCGTGCACCTCGCCGACCGGGCCCGCTGGGTCGACCTCGACGGCCACCTGCTGCTCGCCGACGACCCGTGGACCGGCATCTGCGGAACCGACGGCACCGTACGGGCCGCCGACCGGGCCGGACTCGGCGTCCGGCGCACCCACATGGCGGTCGTACGGTGAAGATCCTCGGATCGATGCGGAGCTTCCCCCTCGCCGTACGACTGCTCCTGGTCAACCAGCTCGGTGTCAACACCGGCTTCTACCTCCTCATCCCCTACCTCGCCACCCACCTCACCGACGACCTGGGGCTCTCGGCCGCCGTCGTCGGCGTGGTCCTGGGCCTGCGCAACCTCAGCCAGCAGGGACTGTTCCTCATCGGCGGATCGGCCGCCGACCGGCTCGGCGCACGCGGGGTGATCATCACGGGCTGCGCCCTGCGCACGGTGGGATTCGGGCTGTTCGCCCTCGGCGACAGCCTGCCGCTGCTGATCGGCGCGTCCATACTCAGCGGGCTCGCGGGGGCCCTGTTCAACCCCGCCGTGCGGACGTACGTCGCCCAGGAGGCGGGCGATCGCAAGGCCGAGGCCTTCGCCCTCTTCAACGTCTTCGCCACCACGGGAGCACTGCTCGGCCCCCTGCTCGGCACCCTCCTGCTGCTCGTGGACTTCCGGGCCGCCGCCGTCACCGCGGCCGGCGTGTTCGCCGTCCTGACCCTCGCCCAGCTGCTGGTGCTGCCCGCCCGCGAGGTCCCCGCCCCCGACACCGGAGTCCTCACCGACTGGCGCGAAGCCGCGGGAAACCGCCGGTTCCTGGCCTTCTCCCTCGCCATGGTCGGCATGTACGGCCTGGAGAACCAGCTCTACCTGCTGCTGCCCCGCGCGGCCACCGACGCCTCCGGCTGGAGCGGCTCGGTCGGCCTGCTCTTCCTCGCCGGGACCGTCGCCAACCTCCTGTTCCAGCTGCGCATCACCCGAGCCCTGAAGACCCGGGGGACCAGGGCGCGCTGGATCGCCACCGGCCTGGGCCTCATGGGCCTCGGATTCCTGCCCCCGATGCTCGTGGCGGGCCCCGCCACCGCCCACCCGCTGCGCCTCCTGCCGGTGCTCGCCGGGGCCCTGCTGCTGCACCTCGGCGTGATGATCGCCCAGCCCTTCGTCATGGAGCTGATACCGGCCTTCGGCCGGGCGAACCTGACCGGCACGTTCTACGGCCTCTTCTACGCCGTCTCCGGCCTCGCGGCCGCAGTCGGCAGCGCCGCCATCGGCTGGTCCATGGACACCGCCGGCCACACCGGCCTGACCTGGCTGCCCTACGGCTGCTGCCTCGCCCTGGGCGCGGCCTCGGCCGCCGCCGTCACAGACCTCCAGCGACGACGCCTCCTGCCCGTAGGGCGGACACCCGACGTGACGACGGCCCCCGCCCTCCCCGACCGTCCCCGAAGCGAGACCCGATGACAGCCGCCACCGGCAACAACCTGCTCACCGACCACCCCGAGCTCTACGAGGAACGCTTCCCCGACCCCGAACGGCTCGCCGCCCGCTGGACCGAGCACGTACTGGCCCGCCACGAGGCCGGACCCCGCGTACTCGACGTCGGCTGCGGCACCGGCCGCGACGCCGCCTGGCTGCATCACCGGGCCGGCCGCGAAGTCACCGGCATCGACACCTCGCAGGCCATGCTGTCCCACGCGGGCACGCACCACCCCGGGCCCGGCTACCACCTGGCCGGCATGCGCGACTTCGACCTCGGAGCCACCTTCGACGCGATCGTCTGCCTGGACAGCGCCCTGCTCTACTGCCACACCAACGAGGACCTCACCGCCTTCCTGACCCGCTGCCGGGCCCACCTCACCCCCGGCGGGCTGCTCGTCGCCGAAATGCGCAACGGAGCCTTCTTCCTCGGCAACACCGAGCTCCTCGACGGCCCGCGCACGGCCTCCTTCGCCCGGCACGGCACCACGTACACCTCCCGCACCACCCTGTGGATCGACCACGGCGCACAACTCCTGCGCCGCCGAAGGACCTGGACCGCCGACGACGGCTCGCCCCCGGAGGAGCAGCACTCCGCCTGGAGACTCCTCTTCCCCCAGGAGCTCCGGTACTTCCTCGCCACCGCCGGGTTCGAGGTCCTCGCGCTGTACGACGGCCCCGGCCCCCGCACCGAACCGCCGTGGAGCGAAGGCGAGGCACCGCACGGGACCACGAGTTCCGACCGCCTCCACCTCATCGCCCGGCTCATGCCCCACCCCAGCAACGGAGACACTCCCGCATGAACGACGCCCGATCCAGCCTCGCCCGCAGAGGCTTCCTCATCGCCACGGGCGCCACCGCCCTCGCCTTCACCGCCGCGTGCGGCACCGGCTCCACCACCCCCGACGCCGAGAACGCGGCCGAAGGGGCTCCCCAGCGGGGCGGCCGGCTGCGCGCCGCCTTCGCCGGCGGCGGCGCCAACGAGACCCTCGACCCGCACGCCGCCAACCTGTTCGTCGACGCCGCCCGCGCGAAGGCACTCTTCGACAAGCTCGCCGACTTCGGCGCCGACCTCGCCGCCGTCCCCAGGCTCGCCGAACGCTGGGAGCCCAACGACACCCTCGACACCTGGCGCATCACCCTGCGCAAGGCCGCCTTCCACGACGGAAAGCCGGTCACCGCCGAGGACGTCCTCTACAGCTACCGCCGGATCGCGGACCCCAAGGGCACCTTCCGCGCCAAGGCGTCCCTGGAGCCGATCGACCTCGACGCCAGCCGCGCCGTGGATCCGTCCACCGTCGAGTTCAAGCTGAAGCGCCCGTACGCCGAATTCCCCAACGTCCTCGCCGCGTTCGGCGCGTACATCGTCCCCAAGGACGCCGCCGCCTTCGACAAGCCGGTCGGATCCGGCCCGTTCACCTTCGTCTCCTTCAAGCCGGGCAGCTCCCTCGTCGTCAAGCGCAACGACGCCTACTGGGAGGGTGCCCCACACCTGGACGAGCTCGAATTCGTCGTCGCCGGGGAGGAGTCGGCACGCGTCAGCGCCCTGCTCGGCGGCCAGGTCGAGTACGCCCACGAACTGAACCCGGCCACCGCCCGCACCCACGAGGGCAAGGGCAAGATCGAGATCATCCGCCTCCCGGGCAGCGCGATGCAGGGCTTCGTCATGAAGACCGACCGGCCGCCGTTCAACGACCCGCGGGTCCGCCAGGCCTTCTTCCTCATCGCCGACCGCAAGGAACTCGTCGACGGAGCCCTCTCCGGCGCCGGCGAGATCGGCAACGACCTCTTCGGCAAGGGCTACCAGTACTACCCCGCCGGCCTCCCGCAGCGCACCCAGGACCTCGACAAGGCCCGCGCCCTGCTCAAGGAGGCCGGGGCCGAGGGGCTCAAGGTCACCCTCGACACCGCCCCCGCCGCCACGGGCTTCGTCGAGGCCGCCGGCATCTTCAAGGAGCAGGCCGCCAAGGCCGGAGTCACCGTCGAGATCAAGGTCGGCAACAAGGACACCTACTGGAAGGACGTCCTGAACAACGGCACCTTCGCCTCCTACCGGTCGGGCGCCATGCCCATCGAGTCCCACATCTCCCAGCGGCTGCTGACCGGCTCCACCACCAACGCCACCAAGTGGCAGCAGAAGGACTTCGACGACCTCTACCAGCAGGCCCAGTCCACCCGCGACACCACGCAGCGCGCCGCCCTCTACGAGCGGATGCAGCGTCGGCTGTACGACGAGGGCGGCTTCCTGATCTGGGGCTTCGCCGACTGGATCATCGCCACCACGCCCAAGGTGCACGGGGTGTCCAAGACGGCCCCCGCCAACACCCTCGACTGGGCCCGCTTCGACAAGATCTGGCTCGCGTGACACCGCACCTCTCCTGGACCGGCCGCCGCCTGCTCCTCGGCCTGGGGCAGACGGCGGCCGTCGTCCTGTTCGTCTTCGCCCTCACCGAAGCGCTGCCCGGTGACGCGGCCGTCGCCCTCGCCGGGGACCAGCCCGACCCCGCCCGCATCGCACGCATCCGCGAGACGATGGGTCTGGACCGGCCCGCCGCCGACCGCCTCGCCGACTGGGCCGCCGGCCTCCTGCACGGCGACCTCGGCACCTCCCTGATCAGCGGACGGCCCGTCACCGGCTACCTGACCGCGGGACTCGGCCCCACCCTCCTCCTCGCCGTGGCCACCGTCGCCCTGCTCGTCCCGCTCTCCGTGGGGCTCGGGGTCCTGGCCGCCCGCCGCGAGGGAGGCCCGCTCGACCGGACCGTCAGCGCCCTGACCCTCGCCGTGCACGCCGTACCGGAATTCGCCGTCGGGGTCCTGCTCGCCACGCTCTTCGGACTGTGGCTGGGCTGGCTGCCGCCCACTGCCGTCGGCGCCGACCCCTTCACCGAGCCCGCCGTCCTGGTCCTGCCCGTCGTCGTGCTGCTGTCCCGGCCCGTGTGCACCATCAGCCGCCTCGTACGCGCCGGGATGATCGACGCCATGGCATCGCCGTACGTGGCCCAGGCACGTCGCTACGGCATCTCCGCCGCCCGGATCACCTGGACCCACGCCCTGCCGGGCGCACTCGCCCCCGCGACCCAGCAACTGGCCCGCACCTGCGACTGGCTCCTCAGCGGAGTGATCGTCGTGGAGGCCCTGTTCGTGATCCCGGGCCTCGGCACCGTGCTCATAGAGGCCGTCGCGGCCCGTGACATCCCGGTCGTCCAGGGCATGGCCGTGGTCTTCGGCACCGTCACCGTCCTGGTCAACCTCGCCGCGGACCTGGCCGCCCGCCGCTTCGCACCCCGGTCCGAGGCGGCGGCGTGACACACAGACCGACGAGATCCCCCCTCGCACTCGCACTCATCGTGGTGCCCGTCCTCCTCGCACTGCTCGGACCGCTCGTGGCCGGTCCGGCCGGCCCCCGCTCGGTCTCCTTCTCCTCAGGCGGCGGACACTGGCTCGGCACCGACTTCAGCGGACGCGACGTGTGGCAGCAGGTGCTCCTCGGCGGCCGCTCCGTCGTCCTCGTGGCGATCGCGGCCACCGCCCTCGCCTACCTCGTCGCCGTACCCCTGGGCCTCACCGCGGCCCTCACCCGCCGTACCTGGCTGGAGGAGGCACTGATGCGGCCCCTGGACGTGGTCATCGCGGTCCCCTCCCTCCTGCTGGTGCTGCTCGTCGCGGCCACCCTCACGCCCGGACCCGCCGGACTGACCGTCCTGGTCGCACTGGCCGCCGTACCGGACGCGGCACGCGTCGTGCACGCGGCGGCGGTGGAGGTCTCCTCCCGGCCGGCCGTCGAAGCGCTGCGCATGCAGGGCGAAACCTGGTGGCGGACGGCCATCGGCTACGTGGCCCGCTCCGTGCGCCGCACCCTCGCCGCCGATGCCGGCATCCGGCTCACCGGAGCCCTCTACCTGGTCGCGACCGCCGCCTTCCTCGGCGTGGGAGTCCAGCCCGACGCCTCCGACTGGGCGGTGATGGTCGACCGGAACCGCACCGGACTCTTCCTCCAGCCGTGGGCCGTGGTCGTGCCCGCCGTGCTCATCGCGGCCCTGTCGATGGGCACCAACCTCCTGTTCGACGCCGCCCTCCAACGGCACACACCCCGGAAGGGAGCGACGCGATGACCCTCGTCGCGGAAGTGCGGGACCTGCGCGTGGAGATCGGCGGGCGGGCGATCGTCGACGGCGTGAGCCTCGCCGCGCACACGGGCAGGATCACCGCCGTGATCGGCCCGTCGGGCAGCGGCAAGACCACCACCGGGCTCGCCCTCCTGGGCGAGTACCCGGCCGGCGCCGTCGTCGACGGCGAGGTCCGCACACCCGCGGGTCCCGTCGGATACGTCCCCCAGCACCCGGCCGGGGCCCTCAACCCCGCCCGCCGGGTGGGCGCGCTCCTCACGGACATCGCCGCCCGCCAAGGAGGGGACCGCCGCGATCGCCGGCGCCGTGTCGAAGACGCCTTGCGGCTCGCCCGGATCCCGGACCCGCGGACCGTGCTGCGCCGCTTTCCCCACCAGCTCTCCGGCGGCCAGCAGCAGCGGGTCGTACTGGCCCAGGCGCTGCTGCTGGGCGCCCGGGTCATCGTCGCCGACGAACCCACCACCGGGCAGGACGCCCTCACCAAACAGGGCGTCGTGGCGGAGCTGGCGGCCGTGGCCGCGCAGGGCATCGCCGTCGTCCTGCTCAGCCACGACCTGGACGTCGTACGGGAGCTGGCCGACGAGGTCGTGGTGATGCGGGCCGGGCGGGTCGTGGACCGCGGGCCCGCCCCGTCGGTCCTGGAAAGCCTCGAACCGGACCGGTCGTACGCCGGACGGACGCCACGCCCACGGGGACCCGTGCGTCTGGAGACGCGGAACCTGACCGCCCGGCACCTCACCGCACGAGGGAGGTCCGTGGCGCTGACCGGCATCGGAATGTCGGTCGCGGCAGGGGAGTGCCTGGCCCTCGTCGGCCGGTCCGGCAGCGGCAAGACCACCCTCGGACGCTGCCTGGCGGGACTGCACCGCGCGTACGAGGGCACGGTCCTGCTCGACGGGGCTCCGCTGCCGCGCAGCCTGCGCTCCCGAAGCCGGGCGGAGCTGGGCGCCGTGCAGTACGTGTTCCAGGACCCGAAGGCCGCCTTCGACGAGCACCGCCCGGTCCTCGACCAGGTCGCCCGCAGCGCCGTGCGGCTGAGGGGCGCGGCCCCGGCGGACGCGCGCAGTACGGCCCTGGACACCCTCGGCGAGTTCGGACTCGACGAGGCCCTTGCGGGGCGGAGGCCCGGAGGGCTGTCCGGCGGCGAACTCCAGCGCGCGGCCCTGGCCCGGGCCCTGCTGGCCGGGCCGCGGGTCCTGATCTGCGACGAGATCACCTCCGGCCTCGACACGGACGCCCGGGCCACCGTCCTCGACGTCCTCGCCCGGCTCGGGGAACGCGACGGACTCGGCCTGGTGTTCATCACCCACGATCTGTCGGCCGCCGGAGCCCTCGCGGACCGGATCGCCGTCCTCGACTCCGGGCGCATCGTCGAGACCGCTCCGACCGGAGAACTGCTCGCGATGCCGCGGCACGCGATCACGAAGGAGCTGCTGGCGGCCGCGTGGACGGCACTCCCGGGCGGTGTGCCGAGGCACTGAGCCGCCGCTCGACCGGGCCGTGCTCAGCGCACGGCCACCAGAACCTGGCTGTTGCCGAACTGCCAGACGGTTCCGGCATGCCCGAACCCCGCCTCGCGCAGAAGCTCGATGTGGCCGGAGACGGAGAGGTCGTTGCCCTCGCAGTGGGGGTGGCCGCGCTCTCCCGTCCGTTCGGGCAGTGCGGAGAGTTCGGGGTCGGCCGTCGCGCCGGCCCACCAGGACTCCCAGTCCTCCTGTGCGAGCGTCTGACACCGCCCGGACCGGCGCCGGCCGATCTCCTGGGCGAGGTCGTGGATGACCGCGGAGTCGGGGCCGATGTGGTCGCCGTTGACGAACACTCCACCGGGACGCAGCCGTTCGGCCAGCCCGCGGTACACCTCGTGCAGGGTTCCTTCTCCCAGGTAGTGCAGGGCGGTGGCCGACACGGCCGCGTCCAGTGGCCGGTCCAGGGCCAGGGCGTCGAGCCAGCCCTCGGCCCCGATCGTCACCTCGACGTAGCGCAGGGCGGTGCCGTAGTGGGCCCGGCCCAGTTCCAGCAGGAGCGGGTCGGCGTCCACGGCCCATACCTCGGCCGTCGGCAGGCGCGCGGCGAGGCGGGCGGCCAGCGCTCCCGGCCCGCTGCCCAGGTCCACGATCAGCGGGGCGGGGCGGTCGCGCGCGAGGTGCTCGACCACGTCCGCGATGACCGTGAACCGCTCCTCGCGGTCGATCGCGTAGCGCTGCTGCTGGCTCTCCCAGCGCTCGACCCACTGCGCGGCCACCGTTGTGCTCATGCCCATCGTGATCGGACTGCCTCCGTCGCCGCACTCTCGCCCTGCTCATGAAAATCATTGCAGCTCGGTGAGCAGGGTCAGCAACTCCCTCACCTCTTCGGGTGTGTTGTAGACGTGCAGACTGACGCGCACGGAGCCGTCGCGTACACTCCGCCCGGCCTGGCAATGGTCGTCGGAGCGCACCATGAAACCGCGGCTGAAGAGGATGAACCCCAGGTCCTGGGCACTGATCTCCCGGTGCCGGAAGGTCACGATGCTGCTCCGGCGCTGCACGGCGGAGTCCGCCGCGAGGCTGGTCCGGCAGCCGAGCACCTCGTACGCGTCCAGTCTGCTCAGCCCGTCGGTGAGCAGCGACGCCAACGCCGTGGTCCAGCGTTCGATGCGGTCGGTGCCCGCGGCGTCCAGCCAGTCGAGGGCGGCCGCCAGACTCGCGATCCCCACGGTGTTCGGGGTGCCCCGCCAGCCGCCGGGACGGAAGGCGGGGCCGCGCAGTCCACGCGCCCAGACGGCGCCCGTTCCGGGCAGGGCGAGTGCCTTGTGCCCCGAGAAGACCAGGAAGTCCACGTCCAGGCCCGCCGCGGACACCGGCAGGTGCCCGACGCTCTGCGCCGCGTCCAGGCAGATGGCCACGTCCGGACCGACGGCCTCGCGGATGCGGTGCACGTTCATGTCGGCGCCGTATACGTGGTGCACATGGGTGGCGGCCACCAGCCGGGTGCGCGGCCCGGCCGCCCGGGCGAGGGCCTGCGGATCGTAGTCACCGGAGCCCTGCCGGCACGGCAGCTCCCGTACGAGGATCCGCACGCCCTGCCGGGCCAGCAGGTCCCGGGCCTCCAGCCAGGGCGCGAGGTTCGCCTGGTGGTCCGCGTACGGGACGACGATCTCGTCACCGTCCTCGACGAGCCCCGGCAGCCAGTCCCGTGCCACCGTGCGCAGCCCCTCGGAGGCCCCGCTCGTGAAGTGGACCGACGAGCGTTCCGGGACCGGATCGCCGAGGAACTCCTTCACCCGGTCGCGGGTCCGCTCCACCAGGGAGGTCGTGCTGTTCGCCCACGGGTAGGAGCCCCGTCCGGCGTTGGCGTTGGCCGTCGTGAGGTAGGCCTGCACGGCGTCGAGGACCGCTCGCGGCTTCTGCGAGGTGGCGGCGCTGTCCAGGTACGCCAGCCCCGGATTGCCGGCCACGATGGGGAACTGGGCGCGCAGCGGACGCTGCCAGGAGGCGAGGGACTCCAGTTCGGCTGCCGGGTCTTCCATGTCAGTCCCGGACCAGGGGTGCGCCCGCGTCCCGCCAGGCGACGATGCCGCCGGCCAGGCTCCGGACGTCGGGATGCCCCATGCGGGTCAGCAGGGCCGTGTACCGGGCGGACTTCTCGCCGACCGGGCACGCCAGCAGCACCGGCCGAGTCGTGCTGAAGGGCATTCCGGTCCGTACGAGTTCGTCGAAGAGCTCGTCGACGATGTTGACGGAGCCGTCGATGTGCAGGGCGGCGTACGCGAACGGCCCGCGCAGGTCGACCACGAGCGGGGATCCGGTCCCGATCCACTTCCGGGCCTCGTCGACGCCGATGGCGGTGACCCGGCTCAGCTCCGCCGCGGTCACGGTGGTCAGCGAGTTCCTGACGGCCGGGCGGCCGAACAGATCGGGCCGGCGCGCCCGGACGTAGCCCAGGTAGCTCTCCGCCCGGTCGCAGACGATGAAGACGGCCGTGCGGCGCTCCGTCAGCCCGGCGTCCAGCGGGCGGAGGTGGCGTACGGCGCCCAGGTAGGCGGCTCCGCCGGTGGGACCGGCGAGCAGCGCGCAGCGGCGCAGCAGGGTCACCATCCCCTCGATGGCCTCGTCCGCGCCGACGGTCTCGACGGCGTCGTAGACGGCGGGATCGAAGAGGCCGACCTCCTGCACCTCGTCAGCCGTCCGGATGCCCGGGATGAAGTCGGACTTCTCCCCGACCAGCCCGATGACGCGCACGGCCGGGTCGTGGGCGCGCAGCGCGGAGGCGACGCCGGTGGACGACCCGGCCGTGCCCACGCAGGCGATGAACCAGTCCGGGGCGCGTCCGTCCAGGTCCGCGATGATCTCGGGCCCCGTCCCGTGCGCGTGGGCCTCGGCGTTCAGCGGGTTGAAGTACTGGTCGGTGTGGAGATGGGGGCTGCCGGGCCGGCTGAGCCGCTGGTGGAAGACGGTCAGCGGATCGTCGGTGGCGGTCGGGTCGAGGCATTCGCTCTGCCCGGGCAGCTCCTCGATGTCGGCGCCCAGCAACAGGAGGAGGTCCTTGACCTCCGGGATGCGCATCCGGTTGGTGACGCTCTTGAACGGCAGCCCGTGCAGGCCGGCGATGAGTGCCAGGGCCTTGGCGGTGTTCCCGCTGGACAGCTCGACGATCGTCTCGCCGCGCGCGGCCGCCCCCGCCAGCCCAGCGCGGACCATGTTCCAGGCGGCCCGGTCCTTGAGGGAGCCGAAGGGATTGAGCATCTCCAGCTTGGCGTACAGGTCGATGTTGCGCAGCCCGTGCACGTGCGGATCTATGCGGACCAGCGGGGTGTTCCCGATGGCTTCCGTGATGCTGTCGTACCTCATGCCCGTTGTCCCCCCGTTTCCGAGACCGGCCAGTACTGCTCGTCGAGACACCAGCGCCAGGAACCGCCCTCCTCTCTGGCCGCGACCCTGCGGGCCGAGGGCTGCTGCTGGGCCGCGGTGGCCGTGAAGTCCATGCAGTACCCGGCCGTGTTGGGGAAGGCGAGGAGGTCGCCGGGCTGCGGCAGGCCGGGCAGGAACACCGTCCGGCGGGTGATCAGATCGGACTCCAGGCACAGGTTTCCCGCGAGGTGTACTCCGACGGGCGGACCGGCCGCGGGCGCGGTGCCGTCGCGGCGCAGCAGCACGGGGTCCATGAGGATGCCGTGCTCTTCCAGCCCGACGTCGCCCGAGTTCACGGCGAGCCGCACCACGGCCGGACCGTCGCCCGCCGCCCTCACCTCCAGCACTCTGCCCAGGGTGACCCCGCACTGGTCGACCAGGGCGCGCCCGGGTTCGGCGTACAGATCGCACAGGCTCTCCAGCAGCAGCGTGCCCAGCGGACGGCCGAGGCCGGGAGCGGGACAGGCCAGGAGCTCGTCCAGGTATCCGGCCCCCGCGACGGGGCGGAAGGCGGGGTAGAGGCCCAGTGCCCCCTTGAGGGTGCCGCTCTCGGCGCGCAGACCGTATCCGTGTCCGCCCCGGGTCATGGGGGAGCGCCTGCCCAGTACGGCCTGGGTGAGGGCGCTCGTGTAGCGCTCCCACTGGTCCGCGTGGGCCAGGTAGCTGATGCCGAAGCCGCCGCCGACGTCGACCGCCCGCGGCTGGAACCCGCGCAGCCTCAGCTCCTCCACGGCGAGCAGGCAGCCTTCGAGCGCGGTCGCCTTCTCGTCGAGGCTGGTGGTGTCGAGGTGGTAGCCGACTCCGATCGGCTCCAGTTGCTCCCTGTGGGAATCCAGGGTGTCGAGGAGGTGGCCGAGGGCCTTGAAGGAGGTGCCGAACCGGCTCGCGCGGGAGAGCGTTCTGGCACCGGAGGTCTCGAACTCGGACAGGCGCAGCAGGACGCGCAACCGCGGCAGGCCGTGACTCCGGACGAATCCGGCGGCCTCGGCCAGCTCGCCGGGCCCGTCGGCATTGACTATCGCGCCGGATCGTGCGGCCAGCCAGAGGAACTCCGGGTCTTTCGGGCCGGTCGCCATCACCCTGTCGGCGGTGAAACCGGAGCCGAGCGCGTGCTGCAGTTCGCCGAGGGAGGCCGCGTCGAGGCCCGCTCCGGTCGTCGTGAGGCGGCGTACCAGAGCGCTCGACCGGTTCGCCTTGTGCGCGAAGAAGATCCGGCCCGAGAGCTGATGCCCGCGCAGTACGGAGCGGAACGCACCCAGATTCAGAGCGATCTGATCAGGGAGCACCACATTGAGCGGTGATCCGAGCGCGTCCACGAGTGACCGCAGGAAGGAGCCCGACCGCAGGAGCGACGCCATCGCCGCGCTGAGCCGAGGTTCCAGGTACAAAGGCGCTTCGCTCATGCCGGCTGTGCCTCCCCGACGAGGAATGCAGGCTTGTTCTCAGCGTTCGTTCGTACAACTTGCCTCCATCATGGGCCCCCTCTGTGCCGACTCTCCAGGGGACGGGCCGGATCCGCTCCGGCATCGGCCGGAACAGGCCGGTTCACAGGCTGATGCTCATGAGGATGTCGTCACGGTCGTCTCCCGGCGCCACGCGCAGCGCACCCGGCCAACGGCCCACCTCCACCCACCCGAGCCTCCCGTAGAACTCCTCCAGGCCGAGTCCCGCCCGGGCGCTGAGCTGGAGCCGCTCCAGGCCCATCTCCTCGCGGGCGACCACCCGCACGCGCTCCATCAGCGCGACGCCGATCCCCCGGCCGCGGAAACCCGGACGGGTCTGGAGGTGGTTGACCACCCCGCAGTGCGCGACCAGCGGGTGCGGGTCGCGCCGGAGGACGAGCCAGCCCGCGAGGGTGTCCCCGTAGGCCGCCATGAGGATGCGGCTGCCTGCCGGATCGAGCCCGGCGACGAGCCTTTCCACGGCCGGGGCCACCTCGCGTGCACTGACCGGCGGCATCGGCAGATCGGCCGCGATCACCGCACCGCCCGTGTTGACCACGGCCACCCAGCAGTCGGTCAGTTGCCGCTTCAGGCCGGCGGACAGCGCGTCGGGCCGGGTCGCCTGGAGGAACCGGGGGGCCTCGGGGATCGCCATGCCGATCAGCCTGCCAGACGACCGGGGGCGGCGGCGGAGGGGCGCACGGGCGTCCCCTATCGGCCGGCGTACGGGAGCAGGGCCATCTCGCGGGCGTTCTTGACGGCCTGTGCGAGCCGGCGCTGCTGCTGCGCCGTGACACGGGTGACCCGGCGGCTGCGGATCTTGCCCCGGTCGGAGATGAACTTGCGGAGCAGGTCGGTGTCCTTGTAGTCGATGTACGTGATTCCGGCGACGTCCAGCGGGTTGGGGCGGGACTTCAGCGGCTTGCTGGGGGAGGGGCGGCGGGCCATGTGTGTTCCTCGGGGTACGGGGGTGGAGTTGCGGGCTGTCGGTGAGTGGGGGCGCAGGGGTCAGGAAACAGAGTCGAGCAACGGGCCGAAGGCGGCGGGGAGCTTTTTCCACGCTTCCCGCCCGGCCGTGTACTCGGCTTCGGTCAGGAGACAGGAGTCCAGGAGCTGTTCGATCCCGTGGCGGTCGAGGCCCGGCGAGGTGAAGACCAGGTGCTGGCAGCAGTCGCCGTGCTCGGGGTCCCAGTCGAGGGCGGCCGCGGCCTGGCGCATGGCGGGGACCAGATCCCAGGCGGCGTCGGGGAGCGAGGCCAGCCAGGGGCCGGCGTTCTCCACACAGAGCGCTCCGCCGGCCGCGTCCCAGGCGAGGAGGGTGTCGGGACGGTCGGCGAGCCAGAACCGGCCGCGGCTGCGGGCCGCGGCGCACGTCAGGTCCTCCAGGGCCTGGTAGAGCCGCTCGGGGTGGAACGGCCGGCGGCGCTGCCACACGAGCGTTGCCACTCCGGCCTCGTCGGCCTCCTGGGGGAGGAGGGCGCAGGCGGGGTGCTGGGCGGCGGCGGCCGTCTCCACGTCGAATCCGGCGAACGCCAGGCGGGTGAGTTCGCTGGAGCCGGTGGGCACCTGGCGCGCGGTCGGGTGCAGCTGGGCGAGCAGGGCCCGGTCCTCGTCGTCGGCCTCCTCGCTGTCGGCGATCGCGAGGACCGGAGCGTATTCGAGCTGTCGGGCCCAGGTGTCCCCGACGGTCCGCTGGTCGGTGGCCGCGGCGGCGAGTCCGGCCTCGGCGAGGTCGTCCCCGTTGCCGAGGCAGGGCAGGACGAGCGCGGGGTCGACCGCGGTGATCACGTTGGTGAGTTCCAGCACGTCACCGGCGTGGGCGGCGACGACCTCGGCCATCGCCCTGGGCTCGACGGAGTCCCAGAGTTCCACCACGGCCAGGCGGGTCAGGCCGCCGGCGGCCAGCCGCTCCAGCTCGGGGACGAGGTCCTCGCGCAGCGCGCAGCAGGCGCAGTCGTTGACCAGCGGAGTCTCCTCGGAGGACATCAGGCCCCCCGAATCGCGCAGTGTGCGGAGCACGTTGCCTTCGGCAGCCGAGGACAGGTCGTGGTGCAGGGCGATGCTTCCCGGCACGGCACGCAGCAGGTCCTCGACGGTCTCCTTGCGCGCGTCGGCGTGCATGCCGCCGACGATCACGACGGGGAGGCTCACTTGCGCCCTCCGTAGCGGCGCTCGAAGCGTTCGACGCGTCCCGCGGTGTCCAGGACACGGGCGGTGCCCGTGTAGAAGGGGTGGCTCTGCGAGGAGATCTCGACGTCGATGACCGGGTAGGTGTTGCCGTCCTCCCACTCCACCGTCTTGTCACTGGTGGCGGTCGAACGGGTGAGGAAGGCGAAGTCGGCGGCCTTGTCGCGGAAGACGACGGGCCCGTAGGCGGGGTGTATTCCAGGCTTCATGGTGGCTCTCTCTGGAGGAGGAGGGGTCGGTTCTTGCGGGTGACGCAGGTGTCGGGCGCACTTCGCCGGTGAGGCCGGGCCGGACGGTGCCGTGGCTGCGACCACCGTCCGGCCCGGAGTCTTCAGGCGGCGGCGCCCACGGCCTGCTGGTGTTCGTGCTCGCAGGCGTCGTCGATCCCGTACGTCTCCCACTCCGGGAAGTCGTCCACGGCGGGCACGGCTTCGCCCGGGGCGAGGAGGCAGGCGGTGAGGGTTGCGCGCAGGGCGTCGGCGCGCAGGCCCGTGCCGATGAAGACGAGCTCCTGGCCCTGCGCGGTGTCCGGTCCGCGGGCGCCGGAAGGTTCGAAGCGGGCGACGGCGCCGGCCTGGGACCAGAGGCCGGTCACGCGGGGCCGGCTGGCGAGCCAGAAGAAGCCCTTGGACCGGAGGATCTGGCCGAAGGTGCCGCTGTCGAGGCCCTTGGTGACGAAGTTCCACAGGCGCACGGGGTGGAACGGGAGGTCGGCCCTGAAGACGAGGGAGGAGATTCCGTATTCCTCGGTCTCCGGGACGTGGTCGCCGTTGAGCTCCTTGACCCAGCCCGGCGCCTGCTGGGCGCGCTCGACGTCGAACAGCCCGGTGCCCAGTACCTGTTCGAGGAGCACCTGCCCGCGGACGGCGGGAACGATCCTCGCCTCGGGATTCAGCCGAGAGAGCGTCGCGCGCAGCCTGGCGACATCGGGCGGCCCCACCAGGTCGAGTTTGTTGAGGACGATGACGTCCGCGAACTCGATCTGGTCCATGAGGAGATCGCTGACCGTGCGCTCGTCGTCCTCGTACTGGTCGAGGCCGCGGGCGGTGAGCTCGTCGCCGCCGGTGAGTTCGGGCAGGAAGTTCGCCGCGTCCACGACGGTGACCATGGTGTCGAGGCGGGCGAGGTCCCCCAGGGTGGCGCCGTCGTCGCGCGGGAACGAGAACGTCGCCGCCACGGGCATCGGCTCGGAGATTCCGCTGGACTCGATCAGGAGGTAGTCGAAGCGGCCTTCGCGGGCCAGCCTGTCGACCTCCTCCAGGAGGTCGTCGCGCAGGGTGCAGCAGATGCACCCGTTGGTCATCTCGACCAGTCGCTCCTCGGTGCGCGACAGGGCCGCCCCGCCGCCGCGGACGAGTGCGGCGTCGATGTTGACCTCGCTCATGTCGTTGACGATGACCGCGACGCGCAGGCCCTCGCGATTGCCCAGTACGTGGTTGAGCAGGGTGGTCTTGCCGGCCCCGAGGAACCCGGACAGGACGGTGACCGGGAGCGGCGTGCTGGTCGTGCGTGCCACCGGTTCAGCCCTCGGGGCGCAGAAGGCCGCGTTCGTACGCCTTCACGAGCCGCTGCGGGACCTGGTACACGGAGCCGTCCACCGTGATCGGGACGAGCTGCGGCGTCGTGGCCTTCCACTGGGCCCGGCGGTGGCGGGTGTTGCTGCGGGACATCTTCCGCTTGGGGACGGCCATCGGAATCTCCTGTGAGGTGGGGAGCGTGCTGGACGCGAGCCTACATGAAAACGACGACCGTTTTCAATTAGGGTGGATCTCGCTCGTAGCAGTGCCCTCTGCCGGAGCACCCCACCGGGTCTGCGCGGTGGGGTGCGGTGCACGGCTGTGGCGTCACCTGGCTCGGATCACCAGGAGGACTTGGTCACTCCCGGAAGGAATCCGGCATGGGCCTGCCGGCGGGCGCGGACCCGGGAGAGCCCGAACTTGCGGAGGTAGCCGCGCGGGCGGCCGTCCACGCTGTCGCGGTTGCGCACGCGGGTGGCGCTGGCGTCGCGGGGCTGTCGCCGCAGCTCTGCGGCGGCGGCCTGCCGTTCGGTGTCGGCGGACGAGGGGCTGCCGATGATCGCCTTCAGCTCGGCGCGCCGGGCGGCGTACCGCTCGACGATCGCCTTCCGCTTCTCGTTCTGCGCGATCTTGCTCTTCTTCGCCATCAGACCTTGCCTCCGCGTGCCCGGATCCGGGCCACGGCCGCTTCGACGCCGATCGAGTCCACCGTCTTGATCGCCTTGGCGCTCAGGGTCAGGCGGACGTGGCGGCCTTCGCTGGGCAGCCAGTAGCGCTTGTGCTGGATGTTCGGGTCGAAGCGGCGCGACGTGCGCCGGTGGGAGTGGGAGATGTTGTTGCCGAACCCTGGCTTGGCGCCGGTCAGTTGGCAGTGGGCGGACATGGGCGGTACCCGTCTTTCTCTGGCCACTAGTTATTGGTAATGGAAATCATACCCATATAGTGGTGGTCGGCCGCCCCCGATCCCGGGCCTCGGGGGGGGGGGGGGGGGGGGGGGGGGGGGGGGGGGGGGGGGGGGGGGGGCACGTTTCCTGTTTTTTTGTTTTTCTCAT
>NZ_JBWKEZ010000005.1:29631-44849 GCF_056434525.1 Streptomyces sp. NPDC044002 | reverse complement strand
GGGAATGGAGGGGCGGGAAAGAAAACCCACCCCGCTGTGGCTCCCCCCCCCCCCCCCCCCCCCCCCCCCCCCCCCCCCCCCCCCCCCCCCCCCCCCCGGAGCCGGATGACACTGCCTAGCCCTTGTCCTGGTGCTTGCGCTCCTCCAGCGTGACGGCCTCCGTGTCGGTGAAGTCGATGCGTGTCTTGGCCTGCGTCGTGTGCGGGTAGGCGACGAGGGCCGAGCCCGAACCCGACTTGCCGTTGAATTCCTTCTTCAGCAGGCCCTTGGGCGAGCCGGGGCGGACGATCAGCTCGTCACCCTTCTCCGGCCGTACGTGGGACGGGTCGCCGCCGTCGACCGAGATGTTGGCGCTGACGGTGTCCTTGACGAGGAAGCCGATGGTGTCCTTGCCGCCGCGGGCGAGGACGCCGATCCGCTCGGTCTGGGCCGTGGTGATCCGCAGGCCGAGCAGGGTCACGAGCGGCTCCGGCTTGCGGAGCAGCGGCAGGGATTCGACGTGGAGCGTGGTGAACGTGTCCACCACCCCGCGGATCCGGTCGCCCCGGGTGGTGCCCACGATGGTGACTTCGTCGTCTCCGCCGTCGGTGCTGATCCCCACGTCACCGGTGACGTTGTAGAAGTTCAGTACCTGTGTGGAGTCCCCGCGCGTCAGCCGGCCGCTGCTGACACCGAGCGGGGTGAAGGTGAGCCGGTCGTCGCCCGTCCCGCCCGTGACGGCCGCGCCGTGCCCGTTCGCGTCGAGGTTGACCACGGGGATCCCCTGGATGCCGACGAAACCGCCCGGGATGCCCGGGTAGCCCGTGACCTGGCCCTGGGCGATGTCGACCAGGACGTCCGACGTGGCACCGGCGAGGCTGAGCGAGTTGTGCGCGATGGTCACCGGGAGGGAGGAGGAGGCCGGGCTCACGTTGCCGGCGAGGTCCTCCAGGAGGACGTCGACCTCGTACCGGCCGTCGCGCAGGGCGGAGCTGACGACCTCGTACTCGCCGGCCGGGGTGACGGTGTCCTTGCCGACCACGGCCGTGCCGCCGTCGGCCGGCGTGGCCCGGAGCCGGACCAGCGCGTTCGGCTCGACCGACCAGCCCTGGAACGCGGGCTTGATGATGGTCGTGACGTTGTCGACGTCGCTGCCCGCGCTGTCGCTGGAGGCCAGCAGGTCGGGCGCGGCGGCAGGCCGGGCCGGCGCGGTCGTGTCCAGGGTGATCACGAGTGCGTGCGCGCTCTCCGCGCCCGAGCCGGTGACGTGGGCGGTGCCGGCGACCCGGGGGTCGTCGGACGGGTCGACGACGATCACCTCGGCGGTGATCTGGTTCTCGCCCTCCCGCAGGACCGGGTCCAGGCGGATCTGGTACAGCCCCGGCTTGTTCACCGGGTCGACCGGGGTGGCGAAGCCGACGCGCTCCCCGTCGCGCTCCACGGCCACCTTGTAGCCGGGGGCGTCGTCGGTGAGGGCGGGCGTGGCGTTCTGCGGGGACGGCGTGATGCCGGCCGCGCGCAGCTCGGCGTCGTTCACGCGCAGGAAGAGGTCCGGTCCGACGGTCTTGGTGATGTCGTCGTTGTCGGAACGGCCCGAGTCGGACTGCTGCCTGAGGTCCAGGGCGAACGGCTCGGGTGCCGCGCGGTTGACGACGACGAGGTCGTACGTGCCCTGCGGCGGGTCGGTTGGTGAGGCGTCTCCGGGCCGCGTGGGGTCGCTCACGCCGGCGGCGCTGACCACGACGTAGTACTGCTCGTCCTGGACGACCGGGATCGCGAGCCGGCCGGTGGAGGTGCCGGCGCGGGTGGTGACGGTGCCGGTGGCGACGCGGTTGCCGAACTTGTCGTACGCGCGCACCGCGAGCGGGGCGATCACCTCGTTGAAGCGGATCTCGGTGGTGAGGTGGCCGGTGTGGCGGGGCGTGATCCGGAAGAAGTCCACGTCGGTCGCGGTGTGCAGGGTGAGTCCGCGCCGGTTGAACTGCTCGTTCGAGCCGAGGTCGGCGGCCACGGCGTGGTCGGTCGACTCGTTGGGCTCGTGGGTGTCGGGGAAGGCTCCGAGCGTGGAGAAGACGTCGAAGTAGGTGTCCTGGTTGCCCGCGGAGGGGGTGGTGGGTGTGGGCGGGGTGGTGTTGCCGGTCCAGGACGCGTAGGCGATCCCGTCCACCGTCCACAGGCCGTTGTACTCGCCGATCCGGAGCGTCTGGCGGGTCTCGCCGGGGGCCACGGGGCAGTTGGCTGCGGCGTTGCCGAAGCGGCACGGGGCGTTGCGGTCGGGGTCGAAGGGGGCGTCGCTGATGCGGAAGTCCTGCGCCCAGGTCTGTCCGCCGTCCCGGCTGGTGGTGCCGTACAGCTCCAGCAGGAAGTTGTCGGCGCCGTTCGGTCCGGTGCCGCCGTTGCGCCGGCCGCTGCGGTTGTCGTACCAGGTGACGACGGCGTTGCCGTCCTGGTCGATGTGGGCGTGGGGCATGACGGCGAAGGTCTGGCCCGGTCCGTGGTCGACCCGGCCCCGGGTGAAGTTCAGGCCGTTGTCGGTGGAGCGGGCGATGACGACGTCGGCGTCGTCCCCGTCCCCGTAGTTGTTGTTGGGGTCGTCGTTGGCGACGACGTAGACGTTCCCGGCGCGCGCCGGGTCGGGCAGGATGTACGGCTGCACGGAGCCCTGGAGCCAGAAGTCGGTCCCGGGGATCTCGGTGGCCGGGTCGTTCTGCCGGTTGCAGGTGACGCTGGCGTCGCCCGCCCCGAACGGCACGGTCCGCTGCCGGGGGGTGCCGGCTTCGAAGTCGGCACCGCCGTTGCCGTCCCGGAGCAGCTGGATCGTGCCCCGTGCTCCTTCGGTGACCGCCGTCGGTCCTACCTCGCAGGTGTGGGTGTGATAGGCGACGTAGAGGTCGCCGTTCTGGGCGACGGCCGCGTGCGAGGGCCAGACGAAGCCTTCGTTGGTCCCCGAGATCGCAGCGGCGGTGGACCACTGCGTGCCACCGTTCCTGAACCGGGAGAACATGATCCGCGAGCCGTTGGCGGGGGCGGGGGTGATCTCCGTCCAGACGATGTAGACGTTGCCCACGTATGGGCTGGCGGGGTTGGAGTCGACCACCAGCCACGGCTTGTCGTGGTCGACGTTGCCGTTCGGGCTCACCTGGACGGGGGTGTAGGTCTGGGTCCCCACCGTCGTGGTGTCGTTGATCCGGCCGACGCCGACCCCGAGCCGGGCGGGCGTCGGGTTGGTGTTCAGGCCGCCGCTTGACAAGTGCGTGACGAAGAGGTGGCCGTCGGCGTCGAAGGTGAGCACCGGGTCGCCGTTGCAGGGGGTGACGGTCGTCGTCCGTGTGATCGGGAAGCCGTCCCGGCCGTAGTTGAGGTCGATGTGGACGGTGCACCCCGACATGACGGCGACCTGTCCGGGCCTTCGCGGATTGGCGGTGGCGTTGTGCGGCTCGTTGTTGCCGGTGCCGATCCTCCGGTCGTCGCCCGCCCATGCCGGGGGCGCCGCGGGGCCGAGGATCACGAGCGACTGCAGCACGAGGAGAATGGTGCTGACGATGGTGAAGGCACGCCTATGAAGGTGATTGCTCAGCATGCGTCCCGCTCTCTTGCTCTGTACATCCCTCTCCTTCCAGCCCGACGGCCGCATCTGACCTGCGACTCCGCGCGCTGTTCGGGAGGACTGTGGCAGCGGGGCGTCTGCGCCGCCGGGCGTCCGGGGCTGCGTCACGGGAATTCACCGTGATCCCTTGAAGAACCACCCGACCGGAGCAAGCCGGAAGGGCGGCACGCGGACGGACGGCGGCCCCTCCTGGGGCAGGAGGGGCCGCCGCGGGGCGGGTTGCCCGGGGGCTAGCGCTTGTGCCCGTGCTGGACGTCCAGGCAGAGCGCCCAGACGTCGGAGTAGCTCCCCTGGGAGGGCGAGCCGCCGCTGTGGGTGGCTGCCGTCCAGTGCGACGGGTTGGCGCTCCCGTCGCCGGCCGGCGTGCCGGCGGCGTCGCTGGGGAAGCTGCCGTTGAGGTGCGGGCCGCCCGAGGTGGCCTTGCTGAAGTCGGTCGTGGTCACGTTGCCGCCGCTGATCGCGGCGCCGCCGCTGACCAGCTGCCCGTCCTCGCGGGAGCAGCCGGTCGTGGCCGTCGTTCCCGTGGAGGCCGTGTTCGGGCCGCTGACCTCGGTGAAGCGGACCGTCGTGGAGACGTGCTTGAGGTCGATGCCGTCGGTGCTGCAGATCGCGTAGGCGTAGGTCATGTTGTCCGCGCCGCGTCCGCCGCCGATCCCGCCGACCGCCGTCCAGGAGTCGGGGTCGCGCTCGCCGTCACCCGCCGCGATCGAGCCGAAGTGGTGCGCGGCGTCGTTGAAGGTGGGGAAGCTGGCGATCGGCTTGAGGCTGCCGACGCTGGCCGGGGTGGTGCGGGCGCCGCCGCCGATCAGGACGGTGCCGGCCGGGCAGGTCGCCGTCACGAGCTTGGACGACAGCCCGGTGGTGGGCCCGTTGGCCTTGTTCATGACCACCTGGGTGTGCCTGATCAGGTTGGACCGCAGGCATACCGCGTACGGGGTGGTGGAGAAGTGCTCGCTGCTGCGGCTGCCGCTTCCGCCGAACGCCATCCAGTGCGTGGGGTCGGTGCCGACGACCCCGGGGGTGTCGGTGTACTCGGTGGCGCCGTCGGCACTCGGCACCATGCCCATCACGTGGTTGCCGTTGGACATCTCGTCGTTGCCGATGGCCTGGTCGGCGCCGCCGCCGGAGACGAGGCCGTCGCGGCAGTCGGCGTGCGAGGTGACCCCGGTGAAGGGGGTCGCGGGACCCATGGTGGCCCCGGGGGTCTTGACGGTCACGCTCACGGTGTTGGCGTACGCGGAACCCGGCAGGGCCAAGGCCAGAACGGCACCCAGGAGCACCGTCCTGCCTGTCGTGAAGCGGCGCAGAAAACCTGCGTTCATGTGGATCTCCCCATCTGACGGGCGACAAGCGACGAGCGCTGCACAGGGGGATGGGCCTCAAGGCGGCATGGGAGGCACGGGCGGTACGGAGCGGAAGGGGCGCACGGGCATCGGCGGTGGGGAATTGCCACGGCATCACAACGGCTGGCTGCCTCGCGGATGTACGCCGCTCAAGGGGCAGACCTGGGGTTCGGGACCGGCCATCTCGCCGCCCTGTGCCTGGCAGCGCATGCGGACTCTAGCAGTCCTCCGGCCCCGCATCTACATGGCTGTTCTGTACTTTCGAGTAGCAGATGCGGAGATCGGCTGCCTGGTCCTCCAGGGTCGCTCCTCCGGATCGGCCGCCCGGTGCGGCCCCGCCCGGGGGCCAGGACGTCCGCCTGACCTCCCGGGCTGCGGCCGCCGGCTACTTCGTGGTGCGGTCCGCGGAGAAGGCGGATGCCTTCCCCAGTGCTTCGATCGCCTCTTCCATCTCCCGGACCCGGCGGCGCAGTTGCGCCAGTTCCTCGCGCTCGGACGTGGTCAGCGCGCCCGACGGGCCTTCGCCGCGTTCCACCGCCAGCTCCTGTGCGATCGCCGCCGCGAACGCGTCCACGTCGTCCTCGGTGGTGTCGAAGGAGGTCATCCAGCGGACCTCGCCGGCCTGCTCGTTCCAGGTGTAGAAGCGGAAACGCTTCTGCAGGCGCTCGGTGACGGCCGGCGGCAGGACGGCGAAGATCTGGTTGGCCTGCACCGGGCGGGCGATCTCCAGGCCCGGCAGGCCGCGCACCGCCTCGTACAGCCGCTGGGCCATCGCGTTGGAGCGGGCCGCCGAGCGCAGCCACAGGTCGCCGCCGAGCAGCGCCTCGAACTGCACCGACATGAAACGCATCTTGGAGCCCAGCTGCATGCTCGTCTTGCGCAGGTGGGCCGTGCCGCGCACCGCGTCCTCGTTGAGCACCACCACCAGCTCGCCGAAGAGCAGCCCGTTCTTGGTGCCGCCGAGCGAGAGGACGTCCACGCCCGCGTCGGTGGTCATCTCGCGCAGGGACACGCCCAGGGTGGCGGCGGCGTTGGCGAGCCGGGCGCCGTCCAGGTAGACGAGCATGCCCAGGTCGTGCGCGTGGTCGCAGATCGCACGGATCTCGTCCGGCGTGTAGCAGGTGCCGAGCTCGGTGGACTGGGCGATCGAGACGACCTTGGGCCGGGCCCGGTGCTCGTCCTCGAAGCCCCATGCCTGACGGTCGATCAGCTCGGGGGTGAGCTTGCCGTCCCACGTGGGCACCGTCAGGAGCTTGATCCCGGCCATCTTCTCGGGCGCGCCGCCCTCGTCGACGTTGATGTGGGCCGACTCGGCGCAGACCACGGCCTCCCAGCGGGAGAGCATGGTCTGGAGCGCGAACACGTTCGCGCCGGTGCCGTTGAAGACCGGGTACGCCTGCGCGGTGGGGCCGAAGTGGCCGCGCACCACTTCCTGGAGGCGCTCGGTGTAGACGTCGCCGCCGTAGCTGACCTGGTGGCCGCCGTTGACCAGGGCGATCGCCGCGAGTATCTCGGGATGGGTGCCCGCGTAGTTGTCGCTGGCGAAGCCGCGCTCGTCCGGGTCGTGTCGTCGCTGTACGGTCATGGTGCTCGCTGCTCGCTCACTTGTCTCGGTCGTGGGGGTGTGACACACGGGGGCCGGACCGTATGGACCGGATCGCGGTCCTGATCTTGGTCTTTCTATCCGGGCGCTTCGACCCCGGTCAATGGATCACCGCAAGAACATCCGTGAGATCGATATCGCGCCGCATATTTTCCCGTACGGCGGGCCTGTCGGGCGCTGTTCAGGTCCTCGGCCTCCGCGTGCGGCCGGGCGGTCAGGCCGGGCCGTGCGTCGCGTCCACCGCGTACAGGCCGCCGTCGAAGCAGCCGAAGAACAGCAGGCCGTCCAGCAGGGCCGGGGACGAGTCCACCGCGCGGGGGGTGCGGAAGCGCCAGCGTTCCCGTCCCGTGCGCAGGTCGAGGGCGACCACCGCGTCGCCGCCCGTGCCGGTGTAGACGGTGCCGCCGTGGATCAGCGGCGTGGTCTCGATGCCGTCGGAGTCCGGGTGCGGGTCGGGGCGCACCCGCCAACGGGACGTGCCGGTGGCCGCGTCGACGGCGCAGACCTCGTGGGCGGTGGTGCAGACGATCACGGTCCCGTCGGCGAAGGCCGGGCGGCTGCTCCCGTCGATGTCGCCGCGCCCCGACGTCAGGCCGGTGACCCGGGTCCGGCCGGTCGCCAGGTCCAGGCCGAACACGTCACCGCTGCGGGTGGTCACCCAGGCCAGGTCGCCGCCGCCGACCGGGGAGGAGGCCGTCCGCTCGTCGAAGGAGCGGTTCCAGCGCCGCTGCCCGGTGGCGGCGTCCAGGCAGAGGTCCGTCCCGGCCAGCCTGACCAGCACCGCGTCCCGGTACAGGGTGGCGCCCGGTGAGGACGAGCCGTACCAGTCCACGTCCCAGACGCGGGCGCCGTCCCGCAGGTCGTAGGCGATGAGCTGGGCGACCTCCTCGCCGCCGCGCTCGGTGACCGTGACGTAGGCGTACCGGGCGTCGCACACCGCCTCGGCCGCCTGTATCTCCGCGTGCGACCACAGGACGGAGCCCCGCTCCGTGTCGAGGCAGACCAGCATCCGGTTCGCCTGGAGGACCACGCGCCCGCGGCCGTCGCAGCCCAGCCAGGTGCTGGGCGGGGCGGTGCCCGAGCGGTACCAGCGCCGGTCGCCGGTCGCGGCGTCCACCCCGTGCAGCCCGAACTCGGTGTCGACGGCCATGACGGTACGGGTGCCGGCGTCCACGGCCACCGGACGCCACAGCCCCGCCCCGGCCGCGTACCGCCAGCGGGGCCGGTCGCCCGCGGCCGCCCACAGCGCGGTCCCGCCGCCCGCGACGGCCAGCGCCCCGGCCCCGGCGGCCCAGGCCAGGACCCGGCGCCGGGACGTCCGCGCACCGGGCGGCGGCCCGTCGCCGCTCGGGGATCCGGGCCCGCCGGGCTCCGCGGGACCCTTCTCGGCGCCGTCCGGGGCAGCCGGCCGGTGCCGGTCGGTGGGCAGTACGGCGTCGGCGGCCAGCGCCCACTCGGCCCGCCACAGGATCTCGGTGAGCAGCGGCGCCGGCAGCCAACTCCCGTACGCGGGCAGCCGGTCGGCGAACCGGGCGGCGGCCCGGGCGGCCGGCGGGCGCTCCGCGGGGTCCTCGCGCAGGCACGCCGCCACCAGCCGCCGCAGCGGCCCGGGGACACCGGTCGGCGCGGCCGGGCCGCCGGCGGGGCCGGGGCCGGGATACGGGCGGCCCGTCGCCGCCCACACCAGCAGCGCCCCCAGGGCGTACAGGTCGGCCTCGGGCCCGGCCCGCCCGCCCGGCCCGGCCTCCGGCGCCCGGAACGCGGCGGCGGGCGGCACCGGCCCGGCGCGGCCGGGCGTCTCCGCGGCGGCCGCGCCCAGCCCCTCGACCACCGCCCGGACCGAGCAGCCCAGGTCCAGCAGGACCGGGCCGGCGGCCGTGAGTAGGACGTTCCCGGGGGTCAGGGCCAAGTGGGCGGCGCCGGCCGCGTGCACGGCGCCCAGGGTGGCGAGCAGCCCGGCGGCCAGGCTCCGCAGCACCGGCTCGGGGAGCGGCCCGGCGGCCGTGACGGCCTCGGCCAGTCCCAGGCCGGGCAGGTGCGCGGACGCGATCCAGGGCGGGTCCTCGTCGGCCCGGCCTCCGGTCCACTCGGCCAGCCCCGGGTGCGCCACCGCCCCGGCCGCCCCCAGGGCCACCCGCAGCCCGGCCCTGAAGCCGTCCAGGGCGGCGTACTCGGGCCGGACCGCCTTCACGGTCAGGGCCCGGCCCCGCTCGGTCCGGGCCAGCAGGACGCGGCAGGGGCCGCCGTCGTCGGCGAGCACCGCGACGGTGCGCAGCGGCCCGGCCCGCAGCGGGTCTCCGGGCCCCGGCCGGCGCGGCCGCGACGGGGCGAACGGCCCCGGGGCCGGTCCGGTCACGTACGGGGCTCCGTGAGTGCGGTCGCGTACCAGAAGTCCGACACGGCCTCCTCGTACCCGCGGGTGTCGTTGTGCAGGGTGATCTCGGCGTAGCAGGCGCAGCGTTCGTGCGTCCACACCAGTGCGCCGTCGTGCCCGTCGTAGCGCGTGATCACGTAGCTGTAGCCCGACTCGCTGCCCGAGTGGGCGATCCGTGCCGGGTCGGCGGGGATCCGTTGCCGGTACCGCTCCAGGGCCAGCTCGCGGTCGGCGACGGCATGGAAGGCGACCTCGTACGAGGCGTCGAACCGGCTGCGCGCGCAGGTGAGTCCGGCGCACGAGTCGGCTCCCGACATCCACGGGCTCGCCATGGCCCGCAGGGCCGGGTCGTCGAACTCCCGGTCCCACCGGCCGAGGTAGCCGTCGACCGCCATCCACGCGGCGGCCGGCAGGACGACCAGGCCGAAGGACCACACGGTCAGCCGCCGCAGCCACAGCGGTGTCGGCCGCACCCGGACCGGCGCGCCCGTGCTCCCCGCGCCCGGGGCCCCGTGGGCCGTCCGCCGCCCCAGCACGGGCATCAGCGGCAGCAGCCGGTGCGCGGCCGCGGCCCCGAGCACGATCCCGAGGGCCGCGGCGGCCCAGACGAAGGTCACGCTCTCGAAGGCCGTCGAGTCCTTGAGGGCCTGGTAGGTCATCCGCTCGGCCACGGTCCACCTGTTGTTGTCGTACAGGCCCCGGGCGTACGCCAGGTACGCCCCGGGCCATGCCGCCGCCACGGCACCCAGGACCAGCGGCGCGGTGCGCCGTACGTCCCGGGGCTCGCGGGCCGGCAGCCACAGGGCCGTGCCGGTCAGCAGCACGGCCAGCGGCAGGACCGGCGCGGTGTTCTCCCCGTAGAAGGACAGCCCCTGCCACATGCCGTACGCGGTGAGGAGCACCAACCCGGCGCCCGGCAGCCACCACCAGGCCCCCAGCAGCCGCGCCAGCAGCATCACCACGAGGACCGCGCCGGCGGTGCACGCCACGACCAGCAGCGCCACCATGACGGAGGCGTGCCCGATCGGGCTGGCCGAGGCGATGCCCTCGTAGGCGGTGCTGCGGGCCGCGCCCGCGGCGAGCCGCCACTGGGAGCGGTACGCCATCTCGTCGGTGGTCGCCAGCGTCCCGCCGGTGCCGGCGTAGCCCGCCACGACCAGCAGCAGGGCCAGCGCCCACCGGCCGGCCCCGCGCAGCCAGGCGGGCGGCCCCTCGGGCCGTGCGGGCCCGGCCGGCGGACCGGCGGCCGGGGGCCCCGGGGGAGGCGGGGGAGCCAGGGGCGGCAGCCGCCCGACGACCACGTGCGGCGAGCCCGTCATCGAGGCCTTGTGGGTGGGGGTGCCGCCGGCTCCGTCGGCCTCCATGCGCCGGTAGGCGAAGTCGAACAGGTCCGAGAGCCGGGTGTCCTCGGCGCCCGGCCGCTCGGCCCCGCAGCGCAGCCCCGCCACCAGGTAGCCGGTGAAGCGGCTGGTCGTGGTCAGGCTCACCGCGTCGGGGGTCGTCTCGCGTTCGCGGCACGCGGTCAGCACGTGCCGGCCGCGGCTGCCGCGGGCGGCGAGGTAGGTGCCGGTGGGGGCGGTCTTCGCCGCACCCGAGTAGCAGCAGTCGAGGATGATCAGGGTGACGGCCGCCGCGGAGGTCCGCAGTACGGCGTCGAGGTCGGGGAAGCCGAGAGTGGTGTGCTCCTCGTCGCGGCACACGGTGTCGCGGGTGCAGAGCCGCAGGGAGCCCTCGGCGGCCGGGCCGGGCAGGCCGTGCCCGCTGTAGTAGACCAGCAGCAGGTCGTCCTGCGCGGTGCGGGCGCACAGACCCGTGAGGGCCCGCACGATCTCCGGGCCGTCGTGGTCGATGAGCATGACCACGTCCCGTTCCTCGAAGAGGCCCACCCCGGGGTCGGTCAGGGCGCGCGCGAGCTCCAGGACGTCGTTCACGGGGCCGCGCAGGTCCGGGAGGGCCGGCTCGTACGGGTAGTGGCCGTTGCCGACCAGCAAGGCGTGGTACGTGCCCGTCATCGGCCGGTCACCGCGGACCGGCCCGCCGCCGGGACCGCCGGGGTCCGTGGTGTCAGCGCGGCCACCGGCGCCGCCCGAGCTCGTCGAGGACCGCGAAGAGCCGCTCGAACTGCCCGTCGTCCAGCCGGTTCGCGTCCACCCGCAGCCGCTGCTCGGTGCCGTCGGCTTCCGGGTAGGTGATCTCGACGCTGCGGGTGCGGTCCCGCTGGAGCCAGGTCCGCCAGCAGGACGCGACCGTGCGCAGGGCGGCGGCCGAGGTCAGGGCCACCACGAGGGTGTCCGCCAGCCCCTTGCTGCCGTCGGCCGGACGGCCGGAGCGGCGGACCGGGACGCCGTGCGCCTCCAGGTCCCGCAGGAGCTCGCGTTCCTGCTCCAGCCAGTGGTCGTCGTGCTCGTGGAAGCGCGAGCTGTGCAGGGACAGAGCCAGGTCGAGCGGCGGTACGGCCGCCGGGGTCTCCACGTCAGCCATGCTTTCCCCCAAGTGCGGTGCATCACAAAGGAGTTCAAAGGAGTTCAAAGGAGTTCAAGGCTAGCCGGACGGGCCCCGGATGGCACCCACCCGGCCGGACCGGACCGGGCGGGTCAGGCGAGGACCAGGGGGAGGGCGGCCAGGCCCCGGGTGAGGCGGGTCCGGCGCCAGGTCAGGGACTCCGGGGGGACGGCCAGGCGGGTGTCCGGGAAGCGGGTCAGGAGGGTGCGCAGGGCGGTCTCCGCCTCGGCCCGGGCCAGGGGGGCGCCCGGGCAGCGGTGGATGCCGTGGCCGAACGAGAGGTGGGCGCCGGCGTCGCGGTCGAGGTCCAGGCGGTCCGGGGCGGGGAAGGCGGAGGGGTCGCGGTTGGCGGCTCCGGGGGCGATGAGGACCGGGTGGCCGGCCGGGATGGCGGTCCCGCCGATGCTCAGGTCCTGCGTGCTGTGGCGGAACGTGGCCACGCCCACCGGGGAGTCGTGGCGCAGGAGTTCGTCGAGGGCGCCGGGGACGAGGTCCGGGTCCCGGCGCAGGCGGTCGAACGCCTCGGGGTGCCGGAGCAGGGCCAGGACGGCGTTGCCGATGAAGTGGGTGGTGGTCTCGTGCCCGGCCACCACGAGGAGGGCGGCCAGGGAGACGGCCTCGTCCCGGTCGAGGCCGCCCTCGTCGCAGTCGCGGAGGAAGGAGTGGAGCCGGCCGTCTCCGGGGGTGGCGCGGGCCCGGTCCAGGAGCGCGGTGAGGTGGTCGCCGATGCGGTGCGAGGCCGCGTCGACGCGGGCGGTGTCCGTGGCGTCGAAGAGGTCGTGGGACCACTCGGCGAGGCCTGCGCGGTCGGCCTCGGGCACGCCCAGCAGTTCGCAGACGACGGTGACCGGGAGGGGGACGGCCAGGTCCGCCACCAGGTCGATCTCCGTGCCCGGCCGCCATGCGGAGGTGAGGCCGTCCACGACCCGGTCGATGAAGGGGCGCAGTCCGCGGACGCGGCCGGTGGTGAACAGGGGGGTCGCCACCCGGCGGTGGCGGGTGTGGACGGGCGGGTCGCTCGACAGCATGGTGCGGGAGACGGCCGGGTGCAGGTCGCGGTCCGAGGGCCGGCCAGCGAAGAACCGGGCCGTGTCCTTGGACAGGCGGGGGTCGGTGAACGCCTCCCGGGCCTCGGCGTGGCCGGTGATCAGGTACGCGTGGTGGCCGCCGGAGCCGGTGGGGAGCCGCTGGACGGGGCACTCCTGGCGCAGCCGGTCGTAGGCCGGGTAGGGGTCGGCGAAGAAGCGCGGGTCGCGCAGGGGGTCCTGCCCAGGGTCCTCCCGGGGGGCGGTCACGAGGCTGCGCCCGCTTGCCGGGCCGCCGGGCGGGGCGCGTGGGCGGCCGCCACGAGCGGCAGCCGGGCGTTCTCCGCCGGGAGACCGCCCTTGCGGGAGCGGGTGCCGTCGGCGGGCGGGGCCGGCAGGTGGTGGGCGTCCGGGGTCTCCAGGTGGACGCCCCGTGCGGTCTCCGGGTCGACGTTCCGTGCGGTCTCCGGGCGGAGACCGCACCGGGCGTCGAGAGCACCCGGGGTGCTCAGCGGGCGCCGGACGACGGGCCGTCCGCGCGGTCCGGCCGCGGCGTCGCGGAGGCCGCGGGTGCCGGAGCGGTGCGGGAGCCGGGGCGCCGCGTCGTGCGCCCCGCACGGGGCGCGCAGCTGCTCAAGGTCCATGTCCTCACTCCGGTGACGCCGGCCGGGGGTGGCCGGCCGGGCGAACCTCCCCCCCTGGAAGCCCGCGAACGCGCCCCCATGCTGGCACGTTCGCGGCTCCGCTTCGAGGGCGGGGCCGGCGAACGGCCGACGCCCCCTGGGGAAACGCGGCCGCAGGGGGCGTCGGTGCGGGAGTCGTCCGGTCGGCGCCCGGCACGGTGCGTTCGGCGGGCCGCGCCGTCCAGAAGTGGCCCGCCGCTACGCCGATGAAGTCCGCCAGGGCCTTGACGGTGTGCCGGGTCGGGTTCGAGCTTCAGAGGGGTGCGCTCGGCCGGCCATCCGGGCCGCCCATCCGGCGGAGCCCGCGGCGCGCTATGGTGGTGTGCGAGGCCCCGCGTCATCCCCCGTGCGCGGGGCCTCACTTGTGGTCCCCGCCGACGGGTCAGATCTCCGGGAAGGCCTCCGGAACGCCCAGCGCCGGGGCGATCGTGCGCCAGATCACCGCGCGGGCCGTGGCCAGGTCCACCCGCGGGTCGTCCAGCATCAGCCGGATGCCGAGGCCGTCGCACAGCGCCAGCACCAGCGTGCTCAGCCCGGCCACGTCGCAGTCGGTGAACTCCCCCGACGCGATGCCCCGTTCCACCGCGCCGCCGACCCACGCGTGCAGCTGGTCGTACAGGTCGACCGCCAGGTGACGGGCCGCCGCGTCGCGCTGGGCGCGCACCCACAGCTCCTGCCAGAGCTTCCAGTCCTGGCGCAGCTCCTCGTCCGTCGGCAGCATGCTCCGCAGGATCCGGGCCAGCGCCACGGACGCCGGGACCGGACCCTCGTCGGCCGCGGTGTCCTTGCCGGTCTGGGCGAAGGAGTGCGTCATCGCCTCGGCGAAGAGCTTCTCCCGCGTGTCGAAGTGGTAGTGGAGCAGGGCCTTGGAGACGCCCGCGTGCTCGGCGACCTTGCGCATGCTGATGCTCTCGAAGCCGATGTCCGCGATGACCTCGCACGCGGCCGTGAGGATCCGCTCACGTGTCTCGATCGCGCGCTCGGCCTTGGTCACGTCGGCTGCTCCCCGTGTCGGCGCCCGTGGACCGGGCGGGCCCGCCCGGCTGCCCGGGTCGGCACACCACCATCCTCGCTCATCGCGCGGCCCCCGGGGCCGCCGTAGACGTGGAAGCCCCGGCCCGTCTTGCGGCCCAGCCGGCCCGCCTCGACCATCCGGGCGAGCAGCGGCGGCGGGGAGTACTGCGGCTCCCGGTACTCCGCGTACATCGACCGCGCGATGGCCTGCACCGTGTCCAGGCCGATCAGGTCGGCCAGTGCCAGCGGCCCCATCGGGTGGGCGCACCCCAGGGTCATGCCCCGGTCGATGTCCTCGGCCGAGGCCCTGCCGCCCTCGGCCATGCGCACGGCCGCCAGCAGGTACGGCACGAGCAGCGCGTTCACGACGAACCCGGCGCGGTCCCGCGCGCGGACCACCTCCTTGCCCAGGACCCCGGAGGCGAAGGCATGCGCACGCCGGACCGTCTCCTCTCCCGTCAGCAGCGACGGCACCAGCTCGACGAGCGGCAGCACCGGCACCGGGTTGAAGAAGTGCAGGCCGACGACCCGTTCCGGCCGCGAGACGGCGGCGGCCAGCCGGATCACGGGGAGCGATGAGGTGTTCGTCGCCAGGACGGCGTCCGGGCGCTCCACCACCTCGTCGAGCCGGGCGAACACCTCCAGCTTGGCCCGTTCGTCCTCGGCGACCGCCTCGACGACGAGGTCCCGGTCCGCCAGCCGGGCCAGGTCCGTGGTCACCGTCAGCCGGGCGGCCGCGGCGTCCCGTTCGGCGGCGGTGAGCCTGCCGGACGCCGTGGCGCGCCCGAGGGAGCGGACGACCCGCTCCAGGCCGGCGGCCGCTGCCGTACTGCTCGTCTCCACGACCACGACGTCGCGGCCGGCGCGGGCGCAGACCTCGGCGATGCCGGATCCCATCAGCCCGCAGCCCACGACCCCGACCCGTTCGACACCGGAAGCGGCGGCCCCGGTGCCGGCATCGATGTGGACACTGGTCATCCGTACGTTCTCCCTCCACTGGCTCCGTCTGGTGGCGGGGGGGGGGGGGGGGGGGGGGGGGGGGGGGAAGTACATCGAGGGGGGGGGGCGATCTGCAGGCCCAACCAAGA
>NZ_JBWKEZ010000005.1:0-29621 GCF_056434525.1 Streptomyces sp. NPDC044002 | reverse complement strand
GGGGGGGGGTGGGGGTTTGTTTTTTTTCTGTTGTGGTTGGGGGGGGGGGGGGCGCCCCCCCCCCCCCCCCCCCCCCCCCCCCCGGCAGGGGGTCAGCCCGCCGACGGCATCCGCAGGACGCCCGTGCCGCGCTTGACGAGCTCGCCCGCGATGATCAGGCGCTGGATCTCGGAGGTGCCCTCCCAGATCCGGTCGACGCGCAGCTCCCGGTAGAGGCGCTCGACCGGGTACGAGCGGTCGTAGCCGCGGCCCCCGAAGATCTGCACGCACCGGTCCACGACCCGGCCCGACGCCTCGCTCGCCGCCAGCTTGGCGATGGCGGCCTTCGCGTGCAGCGTCTTGCGGTCGGCCCCGCCCTGGTCGGCCTCCCAGGCGACCTGGTGGGTGTAGGCGCGGTTGACGGCGATGTCGACGGCGCAGTCGGCGAGCATGCCCTGGACGAGCTGGAAGCCGGCGATGGGGGAGCCGAACTGCCGCCGCTCCACCGCCCAGTCGCGGGCCAGCTCCAGGGCCCGTTCGGCGGCACCGACCGTCCGGGCGGCGATCATCAGGCGTTCCTCCGTGAACCAGGAGCGGGTGATGTCGTAGCCCTGGCCCACCTCGCCGAGCACCGCCCCGTCCGGGACGAAGACCTCGGTGAAGGTGAACTCGGGGTGCTCGTAGACGAAGGTGTGCATCCAGCGCGGCACCCGCGTCATCTCGACGCCCGTCGTGTCCTTGTCGACCAGGAACAGGGTGGGCGCGCGCTCCTCCCCGGCCGCGGCCAGCACGATCATGAAGTCGGCGTGGTCGCCGACGGTCACGAACCACTTCTCGCCGTTCAGCACCCAGCCGCCGGCGGCCCGCGTCGCTGTCGTCCGCAGGTTCTGCGGATCGGAGCCCGCCTCGGGCTCCGACACCGCGTAGCAGTCCCGGCGCTGCCCCCGGATCACGGGGACGAGGTAGCGCTCGCGCTGCTCGGGGGTGCAGTGGGACAGGGCGTTGGCCGGCCGCCACACCATGTCCCACAGAGCCCCGGTCAGCCGTCCGAGCTCGGCCTGGACCGTGACCTGCTCCAGCACGGTGAGGCCCGCGCCGCCCCACTCGGCCGGCATGTTGACGGCCTGGAGCCCGCTGTCGAGGACCGCGTCGCGGATCTCGGCGTGGGCCTGCGGCGGCAGCCCGTTGTTCTCCTCGCAGTCGGTCTCGTACTTCATGATGAACTCGGTGAGCGCGCGTGCCGCGCCGCGGAGCTCTTCCTGGCGGGGGGTGAGGCGGAAGTCCATGTCTGTCCTTCGGGTTCGGGGAGGGGCGTGCCGTGGTCTTCGTCAGGAGGAGGCGGGGAGGGCGAGGGCCCGGGTGCCGCGCTTGACCAGCTCGTTGGCGACGATCAGGCGCTGGATCTCGGAGGTGCCCTCCCAGATCCGGTCGACGCGCAGCTCCCGGTACATCCGCTCGACGGGGTAGGTGCGGTCGTAGCCGCGGCCGCCGAAGATCTGCACGCACCGGTCGATCACCCGGCCCGCGGCCTCGCTCGCGGCGAGCTTCGCCGTGGACGCCTTCGCGTGCAGCGTCTTGCGGTCGGTCTCCGGCCGGTCGGCCTCCCAGGCGACCTGGTGGGTGTAGGCGCGGTTGACGGCGATGTCGACGGCGCAGTCGGCGAGCATGCCCTGGACGAGCTGGAAGTCGGCGATGGGGGAGCCGAACTGCCGCCGCTCCACCGCCCAGTCGCGGGCCAGTTCCAGGGCCCGTTCGGCGGCGCCGACCGTCCGGGCGGCGATCATCAGCCGCTCGTCGGTGAACCACTCCTTCGTCAGCTCGTAGCCGTTGCCGACGCCCCCGAGCACGTCCTCGTCCGGGACGAAGACGTCGGTGAAGGTGAACTCAGGGTGCCCGTTCACCGCGGAGTGCATGAACCGGGGGACCCGCGTCATCTCGACTCCGGGCGCCTGCTTGTCGACGAAGAACAGCGTCGGTGCCCGCTCCGGCCCGGCGTCGGCCTGCACCAGCAGGAAGTCCGCGATGTCACCGCAGGTCACGAACCACTTCTCGCCGTTCAGCAGCCAGCCGCCGGCGGTACGGACGGCCGTGCTCGTGCCCGAGCCGGGATCGGAGCCCGCACCGGGCTCGGTCACCGCGAAGGCGTCGAACCGCTCGCCCCGGATGACCGGCAGCAGGTACTTCTCCCGCTGCGCCTGCGTGCCGTACGCCAGCACGTTCGCGGGCCGCCAGGGGATATCCCACAGGCAGTTGGTGGCCTTGCCGAACTCCTCCTCCACGATGACCTGGTCCAGCAGGGACAGGCCGGCGCCGCCCCATTCGGCCGGCATGTTGATCGCGTAGACCCCGGCGTCGATCGCGGCGCGGGTCAGTTCCCGGACCGTGGCCGCGGGCAGCGGGCCGCCCGCCTCCTCGGCCTGGTCCTCGTACCTCATCAGGAGCTTGGCGTAGGCGGCGGCACGCGCCTTCAGGCCGGTCTGCTCGGGGGTGTAGCGGAAGTCCATGGTCCTCTTGCTCTCCTTCGGGTGACGGGGAAGCGGGTGCCGGTCTCGCCGGGTCTCGCTGGGCCTCGGCGGGGCTCGGCGGGTCTCGCTGTGCCTTGCCGGGCCTTGCCGGGTCTCGGCGGGCCTCAGCCCAGGACGGCCCGGGCGTCCAGGGCCAGGGCGCCGTGCGGGCTCACCAGCAGCGGGTTGACCTCCAGTTCGGCGATCTCCGGATGGGCGGCGGCGACCTCGGTGATCCGCTCGACCACGGCGGCCGCGGCGGCCACGTCCACCGCCGGCCGGCCGCGCACGCCGTCCAGCAGGGCGCCGGCCCGCAGGCCCCGCAGGAGCCGCTCGGCCCGGGCGGCCGGTACGGGTGCCAGCGCGAACGCCACGTCGCGCAGGGTCTCGGTGAGCACGCCGCCCAGCCCGACCATTGCCACCGGCCCGAACCGCGGATCCCGGTGCACCCCGACGATCAGCTCGACGCCGTCGGCGAGGTCGGCCATCGCCTCCACCGAGTGGGCGGCGGCACCGAGCCGGGCGCGCATCGCGCGGTACGCGGCCAGCAGCGCGGCCCGGTCGGGCAGGGCGAGGGCCACGCCGCCCGCGTCGGACTTGTGCAGCAGGTGCAGCGCCTTGAGCACGTACGGGCCCTCGAACTCCCCTGCCGCGGCCAGCAGTCCGGCCTCGTCGAGGACCTCGCGGGCGGCCGGGAACGGCACCCCCGCGGCGGCCAGCAGCGCCCGCACCCCGTGGTAGCCGGGGTCGCCCAGCGGGACGGCCGGGGCGGGCAGCGGCGCGACCCCGGGGACGGGCCCGGCCGCCCGCCCGGTGACCGCCGCGAGCGCACGGGCCGCGTCCTCGGTGGCGGAGAACACCGGAACCCCGGCCTCGGCCAGCACCCGGCAGCTCGGCGAGTGCGGGTACATCGACTGCACCACGAACGGCTTCGGGGCCGCCGCGAGGTGCGCGACGATCTCCTTGGCGGCCCGGGTCTCGCCCTCGGCCAGGACGGAACCCCCGGCAGGCCCGCCGCCGAGGCCGCCCTCGGAGGCCGCGTAGCCGCCGAAGTACCCGGTCATCAGCACGGCGTCGACCTCCTCGGCGGCCAGGAGCTCCCCGGCGGCGTCGGCGTACGACATCGGCCGCTGCTCGCCCGTCCCGGCGAGGTCCACCGGGTTGCCGGTGGAGGACTGTTCCCACAGCACGCTCCGCAGCCGGTCCTGGGTGGCCGCGCCGAGCTCCGGTACGCCGAGCCCGGCGTCCTCGGCCGCGTCGGCGGCGACCGCGCCGTGGCCGCCGCCGTCGGTGAAGACCGCGGTCCGCCGGCCCGGCGTACGGGCGCCCGAGCCCAGGGCCGCCAGGACGACGGTCATCTCCCGCGGCGTGCGCACGAGTTCGATCCCGGCGTCGCGGCAGGCGGCCGCGACCACGTCGGCCGAGGTGGTCAGCGCCCCGGTGTGCGAGCGGGCGCTGCGCGCGGATGCGGTGCCCCGGCCGGCGGTGAGCAGCACCACCGGCTTGCCCGCCGCGGCGGCGGCCGCCGCGAAGGCCCGGCCGTCGCCGAAGTCCTCGGCGTACACGGCGATGGCCGTCGTGGCCTCGTGGCGGGCGCAGTCCGTGACGAGGTCGACGAGGGTGACGTCGGCCTGGTTGCCGAGGGAGACGAACCGGGAGAAGCCCAGGCCGTGGGGTTCGCCGCGGAGCTGGAGTTCCAGGGCGAGGTTGCCGCTCTGGCTGAGCAGGGCGACGCCGCCGGGGGCGAAGCGGTCCGAGGCGAGGTACAGCTCGGTGGTGTTGTCGGCGATGCCCAGGCAGTTGGGCCCGACGAGGACCGCCCCGGCGGCCCGTACGCGGTCGGCGACCGCCCGCTGCCGGGCCAGGCCCGCCGGTCCCGCCTCGGCGAAGCCCGCGGTGATGGCGACGATCGCCTTCGCACCGCAGGACAGGGCCTCGTCGACGGCGGCCTCGAAGCCGGCGCCGGGCACGGAGACCACCACCAGTTCGACGGGTTCGCCGATCCCGGTGAGGGAGGTCGCGGCGGGGCGGCCGAGGACCGTGCCGCCGTGCCGGTTGACCAGGTGCACGGGCCGCCGGCCGGGGGCGCGCAGGGCCTGGGCGGCCAGGGCGTGGCCGTACTTGGCGGGGTCGTCGCTGGCGCCGACGACGGCGACGGAGCGGGGGTCGAAGAGGGCGGTCAGGTCGCGGGCCGTGTCGTTCCCCGCCATGTCAGCCCTCCACGCGGAGCGCGGAGTTGGGGCAGCTCTCGGCGCAGGCCCGGGCGGCCCGTTCGGCGCCGGCCGGGACGTCGACGGCGATGATCCGCGCGTAGCCCCATTCGTCGAGTTCGACCAGTTCGGGTGCGGGTTCCTGGCACAGTCCGTACCCCTGGCAGCGGGTGGAGTCCAGCAGGAGTTTCACGGCGTTCCTTTCAGCACGGGCAGCGGGATGTCGGTGGGGGCGGCGGGCACCCGCGTCCGGACGGCGGGAGGGGCGGCGGCCTCCGGCACCGCCACGGTGAGGCGGCGGCCGTCCGGGGGCGCGGTGTCCGCGCAGCCGGGGCAGGGGGCGGTGAGATGGGCGCGGACCAGGCCGGGGAAGGCGCGGAGCAGGCTGCCCGCGATGCCGGCGGCGGCGTCGAGCAGCCCGCAGGCCCCGCGTCCGGGCAGGCCGCGCGCCCAGCGGTGCAGGCTCTCCGCGGTGTCCGGGCCCGCGGTGCCGGCGGCGAGGGCGCTCAGGGCGCCCGCGACCGCCGCGGTGCCGGTGACGCAGACCCCGCACTGCCGCGCGCTCTCGGCCGCGAGGTGGGCGGCCGCGTCCGCGGCGGCGGCGACGGGGCACTCCCGGGGGCCGAGGAAGCGGACGGCTCCGCAGCCCAGGGCGGTGCCCGCGGCGGCGAGGGCGTCCGGTTCGAGGGGGAGGTCCAGGGCGCCGGCGCCGACGAGGCCGCCGAACAGTCCGCCCATCAGGGCTCCGGCCGCGTCCGGGGCGCCGTACCGGCGGGCCAGTGCGCGCAGGGGGGTGCCGTACGGGACCTCGGTGAGTACGGGCGGGGCGCCCGCACCGGAGAGGGTGACCAGGGTGCCGCGGGCGATGGCGTCGCGCAGGCGGGGCCGGGCGGCGGTGAGCGCGATCCGGGCGAGCGTCTCGACGTTGGAGACCAGGGTGGGCGCCCCGCCCACGCCGCGTTCGTACGGGCGGGGCGGTTTGGCGGTGGGCAGCGCCGGCCCGCCGTCGATCCTGCGGACCACCGCCGTCTCCTCGCCGGCGACGTACGCGTGGCCGGTCTCGACCACCTCGACCGGCAGCGGCGGCGGGTGTTCGGCGAGGGCCGCGCGTACGCTCGCGCCCGCCACCGGGTCCGAGAGGTACACGTAGCCGCGTACGGCGCCGGTGACGGCGGCGGCCCGGGCGAGGCCGTCGAGCACCAGGTGCGGCCGGGTCCGCAGCAGCCAGCGGTCCTTGGCGGAACCGGGCTCCCCCTCCTCGCCGTTGGCCACGACGACGGGGGCGCCGCCCCGGTCGCGCACGGAGCGCAGCTTGAAGGCGGCGGGGAAGGCGGCCCCGCCGCGGCCGCGGAGCCCGGAGGCGGTGAGGTGGGCGAGGAGTTCCTCCGGGCCCGTGGCGGTGCCGTAGCCGCCGCCGTCGCGGTAGGCGCGGGCGTCCTCGGTGCGGTGCGGGGCCGTCCCGAGGACGGTGCCGGGCGGCGGCAGCGCCGTCGGGAGTCGGATCGCGGTCATCGGACGGCTCCTTCCGTGGGGTGGGTGCGCAGGGCCCGTACGGCGCCCTCCAGGGCGGTGCGGTCCCGTGCGGTGCGGCCGTATCCCGGTCCCGGGAGGCCGATGAGCATGCGGTGGTGGTCGAGGACGACCTCGCCTGCGAGCAGCGCGGCGGCGGGGTCGCCCGCCCGGGAGCCGGCGGCCACCGAGGTCACCAGCTCGGTGACCTCGGCGAGGTAGCGCAGCCAGCCCTGCCGGGTGCCGTGCAGCACCAGGCGTTCGACGCGGCGCCGCTCGGCGTCCGCCAGGTCCTGCGGGTGCGCCGGGGGAGCGCCGGGCGGGGAGGCGCGCAGGGCGGCGACCGCCGTGGGGAGTTCTCGCTCCGGTTCGGGGGTGAGCCCGAGCCAGTCCAGACGCCGACGACCGCTCATGCGTGCCTCCGGTAGGTGGGGTGCCGTCGGCCGCCCGGCGCCGGGTGCGAGCCGTGGCGCGGGGGAGTGCGACGGGTCGCCGTGGGGACGCCGGGCCGGCGTGCGGCGGGATCGGGATCGCGGGGGTGGGCCCGGGCTGGTCCGGGCGGGCCGCGCGGTGGCCTTCCGCACCCCCGGTGACCAGGGCGAATGCGGAACAAAGGGCGCGAGGCGACAGGAAAGCACGTTTGCTGACCGATCGGTCAGGCAAGAATCACGCTAGCTGACCGATCGGTCAGTGAACAAGTCTTGACCCGGCGGAAACGAGCCAGCAATCTGACTGTCCAATCGGTCAGCCCGGCCCCGGCTCCCCGCCCCGGCAGCCTGTCCGCAACCGGCTCGCCCCGCTCGCAACCGGCTCGCCCCGCCCGCAACGCCCCGCCATCGCACGCCGACACCCATCGCCGCACCGCCGGCACGGAGGAGTCACCGATGCACTCCAGAGCCCCCGACACCCGCGCCCCGCACGCCCCGCCCGCCGACGGCATCCCCGGCCCCGCGCTCCCGGCGCGCTACTACACCGACCCCGCGACCGCCGCCGCCGAGACGCGCCGCGTCTTCGCGCGGTCCTGGCAGCTCGTCTGCCACGAGTCCGACCTGCCCGGCCCCGGAGCCCGCCTCGCGGCCACCGTCGCCGACCGCGAGGTCATCGTCGTCCGCACCGAGGACGGCGGCCTCGCCGCCCACCTCAACGTCTGCCGGCACCGCGGCACCCGCCTCGTCACCGCACCCGAACCGGACGGCAAGGCCATCCGCTGCCCGTACCACGGCTGGACGTACCGCCTCGACGGGAGCCTCGTCGGCGCCCCCGAGGCCCGCCAGATCCCCTGCCTGGACAAGCCGGCGCTCGGCCTGATCCCGGCCGCCGCCGAATCCTTCCTCGGCTTCGTCTTCGTCAACCTCGACGTCGACGCCGAACCGCTCGCCAAGAGCTGCGCCGGCCTCGCCGAGGCGGTCGGCCACTACGCCGGAGCCGACCTCGTCCCGGTCGGCCGCGCCCGCATCCACGACCTGGCCGGAGCCGAGGTCCAGCAGGCCAACTGGAAGGTCGCGGTCGACAACTACCTGGAGGGCTACCACGTCCCCGTGGCCCACCCCGGCCTGATGCGGCTGCTCGACTACCAGGGCTACACCTGCGAGATCCGGGAGAACTACGCCCTCTTCGCCTCCCCGCTGCGCGACAAGCCCTCCTCCAACTGGGCCGAACGCCTCTACCAGCGCATCGCCGCCCCCATGCCCGGCCTCGCCGAGGCCGACCGCCGGACCTGGCGCTACGCGGTCGTCTACCCCAACACCCTCATCGACTTCTACCCCGACCACGTGCTCGCCTGGACGGCGATCCCCACGGCCGTCGACCGCGTCGCCGTCCCCGGCGCCTTCTACACCCGCCGCGGCACCGGCCTGCGCACCCGCCTCGCCCGCCGCCTCAACATCCACATCGGGTGGATCACCAACGACGAGGACGCCGAACTCGTCGCCCGCGTGCAGAAGGGGCTCTCCACCCCCGGGTTCGAACCCGGACCGCTCTCGCGCCGCGAATCGGCGGTCGCCTGGTTCGCCGGCCGCATCCGGGCCGACCTCGACGGCCCCGGCCGGTAGCCGGCCCCGGCCGGCAGCCCGCACCCGTACCGGCACGCGGAGCCCGCCCCGGCCCGGCCCCGCCGCCGCCCTGCGGCACCCCCGCACCCGGCGCGTACCGCAGACCGAGCCCCCCACGGCCATCGCTCGTTCCCGCCGTCCCCCCGCGGCCCTACGGAGAGGACCCCATGTCCCCCGAGGCACTCCCCACGTCCAGACGCTCGTTCCTCCGCGCCGGCACAGCCGCCGCCCTCGCCCTCGCCGCCTCCGGCTGCGGCTTCTCCTCCGGCGACGACCCCGCCGGCCAGGAGGCCGCCCAGGCCCCCATCGACGTCAAGGTCGACGGCGACCTCGTCTACTTCAACTGGGCGGACTTCGTCGACCCCACCGTCTTCGAGGGCTTCCAGAAGGAGTACGGCGTCAAGGTCGTCCAGTCGAACTACGACTCCATGGAAGGCATGGCGGCCAAACTCAACGCCGGCAACCGCTACGACATCGTCTTCCCCACCGCGAAATGGGCCCAGCGGCTCGCCGCCGGCGGCCGGCTGCGCACCATCGACCACTCCCGGCTCCGGGGCGCCGACGCCGTCTTCGGCGGCTACGGCTACTTCAGCGACCCCTGGTACGACCCCAAGTCCGCGCACACCGTCCCCTTCACCATGTACAAGACGGGCATCGGCTGGCGCAGGGACCGGCTCGGCAACCTCACCGGCTCCTGGGACGACCTGTGGAACGCCGGCGCCAAGGGCAAGGTCTTCGTCCTCGACGACCGCGACGAGGTCCTCGGCCTCGGCGCGCTCAAGCTCGGCCTGCCCCTCACCACCGGCGACCGCGACCAGCTCGCCCGCGTCACCGACACCCTCCGCTCGCTCCGCCCCCACCTGCGCGGCTTCTCCAGCGACAGCTACAACAACCTGCTCAACGGCAACGCCGACATGACCCAGGCGTGGAGCGGCGACATGGCCGCCATGCTCTCCCAGGCCGAGGACCCCGCGGTCTTCGGCTTCGAAGTCGCCCGCGAGGGCGCCCCCGTCAACTCCGACTGCTACGCGATCCCCGCCAACGCCCCGCACCCCGGCACCGCGATGCTCTTCATCGACTACATGCTCCGCCCCGAGAACGTGAAGAAGAACATCGAGTACATCGGCTACCCGATGCCGGTCCGCGGCACCGAGGACACCTACGCGGCCCTCGTCGAGCCCTTCCCGCAGTGCGTGGTCACCACCGACGACCTCAAGGCCGACCTCTTCTTCCGCAACGGCGACCCGCGCGGCGAACAGGCCCGCGACGCCGCCTGGACCGAGGTGAAGGCCGGCTGACATGGCACGAAGCAACCGCTCCGGGCCCACCCGGACCACGCCGCGCCTGTGGACCTGGCTGCTGCTCCCGGGCACCCTCTGGATGACCGGCTTCCTCCTCGCCTCCCTCCTCCTCGTGGCCACCCTCGCGCTCGGCACCACCGACCCGCTCGGCAACCCGCGCTTCGGACTCAACCCCGGCAACCTGACCGCCCTCGCCGACCCCGCGTACCGCACCGTCCTGCTGCGCTCCCTCGGCTACGCGCTGGTCACCTGCCTCGTCTGCCTCGCCGTGGCCTACCCGGTCGCGTACACCATCGCCCTGCACGGAGGCCGCTTCAAGAACCTGCTGATCGCCGCGATCGTCGTACCGTTCTTCGCCAACTACCTGGTACGCATGTACGGCTGGTCCGTCGTGCTCTCCGACGACGGGCCCCTCCTGAAGGCCCTGCGCGCCGCCGGACTCGCCGACGGCGGCACGAGGATCCTGCAGACCGGCGCCGGAGTCGTCGCCGGACTCGTCTACGGATTCGTCGTCTTCATGATCATCCCGCTGTACGCGGCGATGGAGCGCATGGACACCTCGCTCATCGAGGCCGGCCGCGACCTCTACGGCGGCCCCCTGCGGACCTTCCTCTTCGTCACCGTCCCCGCCACCCGCCAGGGCGCGGCCGCCGGATGCGTCCTCGTCTTCCTGCCCGCCATGGGCGACTTCGTCAGCGCCCAGCTCATGGGAGGCCCCGACCAGCTCATGATCGGCAACCTGATCCAGGACAAGTTCTTCCAGGGCCAGAACTGGCCCCTCGGATCGGCCCTCACCATGCTCCTGATGGCGGTCCTGTTCCTCGGCATGCTCGGCTACCTGCGGCGCGCCCGCAAGGACGAGGCGGAGGCCGCCCGATGAACACCGCCGCACCCCGCCGCCGTCGCGGCGCCGAACGCCGGCCCCGCTTCGCCATCGCCGTCACCGCCGTCTTCTTCGCCCTCCTCTACCTCCCCGTCGCCGTCGTCGTCCTGTTCTCCTTCAACGCGCAGAAGTCCCTCACCGTCTTCCACGGCGCCAGCCTGCGCTGGTACGCGGCCCTCGCCCACGACCACGTCCTGCTCGACTCCCTCGGCATGAGCCTCAAGGTGTCCCTCGTCGCCATGGCCGGCTCGCTCGTCCTCGGCGTGGCCCTGGCCCTGGGCCTCGTACGCAGCCGGGGCAGGCTCGGCTCCCTCGCCGGCCTGGTCATGCTCGTCCCGCTGATCACCCCGGAGATCGTCACCGGCGTCGCGGCGATGCTGCTCTTCAAGGGCCTCGGCATCACCCTGTCCACCACCACCGTGATGCTCGCCGAGATCACCTTCTCCATCTCCTACGTGACGGTCATCCTCCGCTCCCGCGTCGCGGCCCTCAACCCCGAGGTGGAGGAGGCCGCCATGGACCTCGGCGCCACCCGCGGCCAGGCCCTGCGCCTGGTCACCCTGCCCGCGCTGCTGCCCAGCGTCCTCGCCTCCGCGGTGCTGGTCTTCGCCCTCGTCTTCGACGACTTCGTCCTCGCCTACTTCACCACCGGCGTCGACCCGCAGCCGCTGTCCGTCCGCATCTACTCGGCGATCCGCTTCGGCGTCCAGCCCACCATCAACGCCGTCGGCACCCTGATGCTGGCCGGCTCCATCGGCCTGATCGTCCTCGCCCTCGCCATCCCGCGCCTCTTCGGGCGCCGCGGCGGCCTCGACCTGCTCTCCGGGAAGTGATCCGCATGCCCCCGACCGACACGCCCCCCGCATCCGTCCCGCCCGCATCCGTGCCGCCCACCCCCGTGCACCCGGTCCCCGCCGTCCGGCTCGACCGGGTCAGCAAGCGGTACGCCGCCGGCCACGACACCTACGCCGTCCGCGAGGTCGAACTCGACATCGCCCAGGGCGAGTTCTTCTCCCTCCTCGGCCCCTCCGGCTGCGGCAAGACCACCCTGCTGCGGATGATCGGCGGCTTCACCGACCCCACCGGCGGCAGCGTCCTGCTCGACGGCCAGGACGTCACCGCCCTCCCGCCCGACCGGCGCAACGTCAACACCGTCTTCCAGAGCTACGCCCTCTTCGACCACCTCAGCCTCGCCGACAACGTGGCCTTCGGCCTCAAGCGCAAGGGCGTCCCCCGCGCCGAGATACGCACCCGCGTCGCCGACATGCTCGACCTCGTCCAGCTCGCCCACCTGGCGGGCCGCAAGCCCGCCACCCTCTCCGGCGGCCAGAAACAGCGCGTCGCCCTCGCCCGGGCCCTCGTCAACCGCCCCCAGGTGCTGCTGCTCGACGAGCCGCTGGCCGCCCTCGACCTGAAGCTCCGCCGCCACATGCAGGTCGAGCTCAAGCAGATCCAGCGCGAGATCGGCATCACCTTCGTCTTCGTCACCCACGACCAGGACGAGGCCCTGACCATGTCGGACCGGCTCGCCGTCATGAACGAGGGCAGCGTCGAACAGTGCGGCACCCCCGAGGACGTCTACGAACGCCCCGCCACCACCTTCACCGCCTCCTTCATGGGCACCTCCAACCTCGTCCCCGGCACCTACCGCGATGGCCGCGTCACCCTCGACGACGGGCCCGAACTGCCCGTCGGCCACCGTGCGTCGGTCCCCGACGGCAGCCGGGTCAGCCTGTCGATCCGCCCCGAGAAGATCTGGCTGTCCGACCTGGAACCCGGCATGGCCCGCGCCACCGGCACCGTCCGCGACACCGTCTACAGCGGCCCGACCACCACCTACCTCATCGAACTGGCCCCCGGGGTCACCGTCTCCGTCCTGGAGCAGAACACCGTCCGCTCCCGCAGGGAGGACCGCTGGAGCGGCGGTGAACGCGTCGAGATCGGCTGGAAGCCCGAACACTGCCTCGTCCTGGACTGAACGCCCCGACCGGAGGACCACCCCATGAACCACGACGTCATCGTGCTCGGCGCAGGCCTCGCCGGCCTCGCCGCCGCACGCGACCTCGCCGCCGGCGGAGCCGACGTCCTCGTCGTCGAGGCCCGCGACCGGGTCGGCGGACGCGTCGAACAGACCACGCTCCCCGACGGCCGCCTCGTCCAGCTCGGCGGAGAGGTCGTCGGCCGCGCCCACACCGCGTACACCGCCCTCGTCGCGGAACTCGGCCTCACCCTCACCCCCAGCTACGTCGCCGAACCCGGAGCCCTCACCCGCGCCACCCCCGAAGGGGTCTCGGCGGGCGGACCGCCCCACTGGTTCGGCCCCGGCGACGACGCCCGCCACCACAAGACCACCGCCGCCTTCCGCGCCCTCGCCGCCACCGTCGACCCCGACGACCCCTGGGCCCACCCCGACGCCACCGCCCTCGACAGGCTGTCCGTCGGCGACTGGCTGCGCGCCCAGGGAGCCGGCCCGGCCGTCGTCCGGCTCTGGGAGATCGGACAGCTCGCCCTCGCCGACGGCTCCTGCGAACGCACCTCGCTCCTCGCCGCCCTGCGCAAGCACGCCGCCGTACCGGTACCCGACGGGGCCGGCCCCGACGCCTACGACTACGAGGCCTGGGAGGGACTGAAGGTCGCCGAGGGCTCCGCCACCGTCGCCCTGCGCATGGCCGCCGACCTCGGCGGATGCGTCCGCACCGGCTCACCCGTCACGGCCGTCACCGTACGCCGCCCCGGCCGCAGCACCGTACGGCTGGCCGGCGGCGAGACCCTCACCGCCGGAGCAGTCGTCAGCGCCCTGCCCGTCGGCCCGCTCCGCGACGTGGACATCACCGGGGTCCGCGACGAGCGGCTCGCCTCCCTGCACCGCCAACGCCAGGCGCTCGCCGCGAAGTTCACCGCAGCCTACGAGCGGCCGTTCTGGCGCGGCCGCGGCCGCAGCGGGCTCTCCGAATGCGAAGGGGTCCTCGGCAGCACCTGGCCGCAGGGCGAAGGCATCCTCTCCGCCCTCGTCCCGCCCGAGCGGCTCGGCGTACTCCTCGGCATCCCCGCCCCGCTGCGCGCCCCCGAACTCCTCACCGAGATCGCCCGCCTCTACGGCGACCCCGCCCACCACCCCCTCGCCACCCACCTCCGCCTCTGGGGCACCGACCCCTGGACCCAGGGCTACGTCACCCAGTGGACGCCCGGCGACGTCACCGCCGTCGGCCCCCGCCACGGCACCCACGAACCGCCCTTCTACGTCTGCGGATCCGACCAGTGGGCGGCCGGCTACATGGAGGGCGCCGTACGCACCGGACGCGCCGCCGCCGAGGAGGCCCTGCGCCGTGGCTGACACCCCCGTCCACGTGGCTGACACCCCCGTCCACAACCACATCGCCGGCACCGACCGGCCCGCCGCTTCCGGCGCGACCACGGAACTGACCGACCCCGCCACCGGCCGCGTCCACGGCCGCGCCCCCCGCTCCGGCCCGGCCGACGTCGACGCCGCCTGCGCGGCGGCCGCGGCGGCGTACGCCCACTGGTCCACGACCACCCCCGCCGTACGCCAGCGGGCCCTGCTGGGCATCGCCGGCGCCATCGAGGAGCACGCCGAGGCCTTCACCGCCGCCGAGACCGGCGACACCGGCAAACCCCGCCACCAGTTCAGGACCGGGGAACTGCCCGCGATCACCGACACCCTGCGCTTCTTCGCCGGAGCCGCGCGCAACCTCCCGGGACCTGCCGCCGCCGAGTACACCGAGGGCCGCACCTCACTGCTGCGCCGCGAACCCGTCGGGGTGTGCGCCCAGATCACCCCGTGGAACTACCCCCTGATGATGGCGGTGTGGAAGCTCGCCCCGGCCATCGCCGCGGGCAACACCACCGTCCTGAAGCCCGCCGACACCACCCCCTCCTCGACCGCCCTGCTCGCCCGCGTCGCGGCCGGACACCTGCCCCCGGGCGTCCTCAACGTGGTCTGCGGCGACCGCGACACCGGCCGCTCGCTCACCGCCCACCCCGACGTCGCCCTCGTCGCGGTCACCGGGAGCGTCCGGGCGGGCCGCCAGGTCGCCGCCGCGGCGGCCGCCGGGCTCAAACGCGTCCACCTGGAACTCGGCGGCAACGCCCCGGTCATCGTCCACGAGGACGCCGACCCGGAGGCGACCGCCGCGGCCCTCGCCCCCGTCGCCTGGTACAACGCCGGCCAGGACTGCACCGCGCCCACCCGCTTCCTCGTCCACCGCCGCGTCCACGACGCCTTCCTGGCGGCCCTCGCGGCACACGCGGCGAAGCTGCGGCCCGGCACCGACTACGGCCCCCTCAACAACCCCGCCCAGCTGGCCGCGGTCCGGGGCTTCCTGGAGCGGCTGCCGGAGCACGCCGCGATCGTGACCGGCGGCGCCCGCCTTCCCGGCCCGGGCTTCTTCCACGAGCCCACCGTCGTCGCGAACGTCCGGCAGGACGACGAGATCGTCCAGGAGGAGGTCTTCGGCCCCGTCGTGACCGTGCAGTCCTTCACGGACGAGGAGGAGGCGCTGCGCCTGGCCGACGGCGTCCGCCACGGCCTCGCCGCGAGCGTGTGGACGGCCGCCCACGACCGGGCCATGCGCGCGACCCGCTCCCTGCGCACCGGCATCGTCTGGGTGAACACCCACGGCACCACGGTCTCCGAGATGCCGCACGGAGGCACCGGCCAGTCGGGCTACGGCAGCGACCTCTCGATGGCGGGCCTCCTGGACTACACCCGGGTCAAGCACGTGATGCTCTGACCCGGGACCCCGGGGGAGACCCGCCGGAGGGGGAGCGTCAGGCGGCGGGCTTGCCCGGCTGGTCGTGGGTCGAGCAGTGGATGCCGCCGCCGCCCGAGGCGATCGTGTCGATGGAGACCGGGACGACGTCCCGCTTGGGGAAGTGCTCCTGGAGGATGCCGCGGGCGCGGTCGTCCGCCGCACGGTCGCCGAACTTGGGCATGAACACCGCGTCGTTGGCGATGTAGAAGTTGGCGTAGGTGGAGACGAAGTCGTCGCCGTGTCCCGTGATCCGGTTCAGGTCGGGCTGCGGGAGGTCGATGATCTCGAAGCGCCGGCCCCGGGCGTCCGTGGCCCTCGACAGGACGGACTTCGCCTGGTCCGCCGAGCGGGACCAGGAGTCCGGCGGGGTGCCGGGGTGCGCGCGGTCCAGCAGGACGACACCGGGCTCGGTGAACCGTACGAGGCTGTCGACGTGGGCGTCGGTGATGTCCTCGCCGCGCACGCCGGCCAGCCAGATGACCTTCTCCACGCCGAGGGTCTGCTTCAGCTCGGCCTCGATGGTGTCGCGCGACTTGCCCCGGTTGCGGTTGTCGTTGACGATCGAGCTCTCGGTGATCAGCAGCGTGCCCTCGCCGTCGGGCTCGAAGGAGCCGCCCTCGGCGACCAGCGGTGCCTGCACCCGCGGGATCTTGTACTTCTGCAGCAGCGCCCGCCCCACCTGGGCGTCGTTGGGGTGCTTCTGCTTGTTCCCCCAGCCGTTGAAGTTGAAGTCGACACCGACGACCTTGCCGCCCTCCTCGACGAAGACGGGGACCGTGTCCCGGGCCCAGAGGTCGTCGACGGCCAGCGGGATGACCTCGACCTGGGAGCCGACGGCCTTCTGCGCGGCCGACACCTGCTCCGGGCGGGCCATCATGACCACGGCCTCGTACTCGCCGATCGCGCGGGCGATGCGGGCGATGTCCTCGCGGACGTAGCGCAGGTCCTCCTCCCACACCCCGGCGGCCAGGGCCGGCCAGGACATGAAGGTGCGGGTGTGGCTCTCCCACTCGGCGCCGAGCCGGCGCTTGCCGGCACCGGAGGCGGACTGGGCCGAGCCGGCGGGTTCGCCGGACCGCAGGGCGGTCTCGGCCGGTCCGCAGGCGGCGGCGCCGAAGACGAGGGCACCGAGCCCGGAGAGGGTGCGCAGGACGGTCCGGCGAGTGGGGGGCGGGTTCGTCACGGGAGACTCCGATCGTTTACCGGCGGGACAGGTTCCTCCCACCGGGACGGGCGCGGGCGCGCGACCAGGGACTCGTGGCCCCGGGCTCCTACGACAAGGGTGCGCGTCAACCCCGCGGTCGGCCGTTCGGCAGGAAAGCGGAACGACCCGTTGCCGCCACTCTGGCACTGACTGGATTTTCAGTCAAACCGCGACACGGCCTCCGGCGCCAGCCGGCCGGCCTCCACCCGGACCGCCGCCCGCAGCAGTTCACGGGCGTGGGCCGGCGGCGTCAGCCCGCTCAGCCAGCGGACGCTGAGCCCCTCCAGCAGGGCGGTCAGCCGCTCGGCGGCGGCCGTGACCGCACCGGCGGCGGCCGTCGGGTGCACGTCGCCGAGCAGCTCGGCGAGCTCGGCGGTCCAGGCGGCGCCGGCCGCGGCGAGCTCGTCCCGCAGCTCCGGGTCGAAGACCGCGTGGGCCCGCAGCTCCCCCCAGGCGGCGCTGTTCTCGCGCACCTCGGGCAGGTCCTGGATCTCCAGCAGCAGCATCCGCTCCAGCCGCTCCAGCCGCTCCCGGGGGTCGCCGGCCGGGCCCGGCGGGAGGCCGTCCCGTCCGGTCTCCGTGTACCGGTCGGCCCGGTCCCCGATGAAGGCGAGGGCGTGCCGCAGGATGCCGGGCCGGTCCCGGAAGTGGTAGTAGACCAGGGCGGTGGAGACCCCTGCCTCCGCCGCCAGCTCCGTCACCCGCAGCCCGCGGACGCCCCTGCGTGCGATGACCCGGGCGGCGCTTTCGAGGATGACGCGTCTGCGGTCCGTCACGGTGTGATCCTTCCTGGCGATGTCGCGCCTCGCATTGTCACACGTTGACTGAAAATCCAGTTAGGGCGACGATGCGATCCGGTCACTTCCGCATATCCGAAAGAGCCACCGCATGTCCGTTCAGCCTTCCGGCACACAGCCGGCCCACGCGGCCCTGTCCGCAGACGACCCCCGAGAGATCGGCGGCTACCGCCTCCACGCCCGGCTCGGCTCCGGCGGCATGGGCGAGGTATACCTGGCGCACACCCCCGGTGGCCGCCCGATCGCGCTGAAGGCCGTCCGCAGGGAGTTCGCCGCGGACCCGGCCTTCCGGGAGCGGTTCGCCCGCGAGGTGGCCAGCGCCCGCCGGATCCACGGCCTCTTCACGGCGCAGGTGGTCGACTTCGGGGTCGACGAGCGCACCCCCTGGCTGGCCACCGCCTACGTGCCGGGTCCCTCGCTGGACGAGGTGGTGCGCCGGCACGGCCCGCTGCCGGTCCGCACGGTGCTGCTGCTCGTCGCGGGCATCGCCGAGGCGCTCCAGGCCATCCACGGCGCGGGCGTGGTCCACCGGGACCTCAAGCCGGCCAACGTGCTGCTCGCCGGCGACGGCCCGCGGGTCATCGACTTCGGCATCGCGCACGCGGCCGGCTCGGCCGCCCTGACCGGCACCGGGCTGCGGATCGGGACCGCCGCCTTCATGGCGCCCGAGCAGGCGCTCGGCCGGCCGGTGACCTCCGCCACCGACGTCTTCGCCCTCGGTGCGCTGACCGCCTACGTCGCGGGCGGGCAGCCGCCCTTCGGCGGCGGGCCGGAGTCGACCGCCCTCTACCGGGTGGTCCACGAGCACCCCGACCTCTCCCGGGTCCCCGCCGAGCTGGAGCAGCTGGTCCGCTGGTGCCTGGCCAAGGAGCCGGCGGACCGGCCCACGACCGCCGAGCTGATCGGGTACGTCCACGCCCACCCCGGCGTCGGGCCGCGGCCGGAGTTCACCGAGGGCTGGCTGCCGCGGCCGGTCCGGGAGGAGGTCGGCGCGGGGCGGGACGCCGGACGGCCGGCGCCGCCCGCCCCGCACGCGCCGACGGCCCCGGCCGCCCCCGCCCCCGTGGCGCCGGCCCCCGTACCGGTGCCCGCACCCACCCCCGTACCGGTGATGGCCCCCGTACCGGAGGCGGCCGGCGGCCGGCGGGCGCGGCGGCGCGGCCGCGGGCGCCTGCCGGCGGTGGCCGCGGCGGTCGCCGTGACCCTCGCGGCCTGCGGTGCGGCCCTGTACTGGTTCGACGTCCCGGAGCAGGAGGGCGGCGGGGCCGACGGCTACGTGCCCGGCTACGCGGGGGCCAGGCTGACCGCCCCCGACGCGGGCTACGAGTTCGACCTGGAGGCCGGGAAGGTGGTGCCGGCCGACACGGCCGCCTGGTACCTGGCGCCGGAGGGCCGGTCCTTCGTCCCCTCGGAGTCCTCGGACGTGCACCTGGCCGAGGGCGCCGCGCCCACGCCCGCCGACTGCGAGAAGGGCATCGGGACGAAGCCGGTGACCGCACTGCCCTTCAGCGCCCTGGGGGAGCGGCGCCCGTTCTGCGTGCGCAGCCCCGACCACAACCGCATCGCCGTCGTCCGGCTGGTGGAGGCGGCCGCGGACGGCTCCGTCACGGTCCTCGTGGACCAGTACCACCGTGAGTGAGCGCCCGGCCCGCGCCAAGCGGAACATCCCCGCCCCACTGCTTGACTGAATTTTCAGTTAGCGCAAGGATGCCCGTCATCCCCGCCCCTTCCTCATCAGGGAGCACCATGGACACGCCCCGCACCACCCGCCGCAACCTCCTCCGGTACGGCGCGGCCGCCGTACCGCTGACGGTCCTGGCGTCGGCCCTCCCCGCCACCGCCGCCCGGGCGGCGACCGCGGCCTACGCCGGGACCGCCGCGCTGACCATGCCCGCCGAGACCGACCCGCACGTCCGCACGTACATGGCCTGGCCCGCGCTCTCCTCGGTCTGGGGCCGCCCGCTGGAGCGGGTCCGAACCGACATCGCCGAGGTCGCCCACGCGATATCGCGGTTCGAGCCGGTGGTCGTCCTGGCCCGCCCGAGCCAGGCCGCCGACGCCCGCTACCTGTGCGGCCGGGGTGCCCGGTACGCCATCGACGTGATCGAGATCCCGGTCGACGACCTGTGGATCCGGGACTTCGGCCCCACCTTCGTGGTGGGCCCGGGCGCCGTCGCGGGCGTGGACACCAACTTCAACGGCTGGGGCAAGACGGGCACGAAGTACGCCCAGCCCTTCTCCAACGACGCCGCGGCGGCCGGCATCCTCCTCAACGAGTACCAGGTGCGCCGGATCCCGGCCGGGTTCACCGGCGAGGGAGGCTCGCTGGAGACCGACGGCGAGGGCACCCTGCTCGCCACCGTCAGCTCCCTCGTCAACCCCAACCGGAATCCCGGTATGAGCCAGGCGCAGGTGGAGGGCGAGCTGCGCGCCTCCCTCGGCATGGACAAGGTGATCTGGGTGCCGGGCCTGGCCGGCCAGGACATCACCGACTGCCACATCGACTGCCTGGCCCGCTTCACGGCCCCCGGCAAGGTCATCCTGGACCGGCCCGCCCCCGGCACCGACCCCAAGTGGGTCGCCGTGTACGAGGAGACCAAGCGCGTGCTGGAGAGCGCGACGGACGCCCGCGGCCGGCGCCTGGCCGTCACCGAACTGCCCGGCCCCGACCGGAGCAGGATCAGGGGCAAGGGGGAGGAGTTCCTGTCGAGCTACACCAACTACTACACCCCCAACGGCGCGGTGATCCTCCCGCAGTTCGGCGACCCGTACGCCGACGGCGTGGCGTACGCGATCCTCCAGGCCGCGTACCCGGCCCGCCAGGTGGTCCAGGTCGACATCGACGGCATAGCGAGCGGGGGCGGCGGCATCCACTGCGCCACGCAGTCCCACCCCGTCCCGCCGGCCCTCTGATGGCCGCCGGGGTGCCCCGGCGGGCGGGCGCCGCACCGGTCGGGGGGCGGGCCGCGCCCGCCGCGGCCCGAACGCCCGGTGACGGGCCGCTTACCTCCGGCCGGGAGCACCCCGGTAAGGTGCGGGACATGGCGTCTCGCAGCACTCAGATCCTCGAAGCGGCGGCCCGGGTGATCGCCCGGCGCGGCGTCCGCGGGCTGCGCGTGGAAGAACTCGCGGCCGAGGCCGGGGTGTCCACCGCCCTGATCTACTACCACTTCAAGGACCGCACCGGGGTCCTGCGCCAGACCCTGGAGTTCATCAACGACCGCGCCGAGCGGTACACCACCGACCGCGACCCCTCCGAGCCGCCGCTCTCGCCGCGCCAGGAACTGGAGGAGACCCTCCTGCTGGAGCTCCAGGACACCGTCGAGGTGCGGGAGAACAGCGCGGCCTGGGGCGAGCTGCGGGCCAGCGCCGTCTTCGACGAGGTGCTCCGCGAGGACCTCGCCCGCGCCACCCTGGTGTGGGTCCAGGAGGTCGCCGCGCTGCTGGGCCAGGTCCAGCCGATGGTCCCGGCCTCGGCGCTCGCCGCGGCGGCCGAGCGGCTCACCGCCCTGCTGGAAGGGCTCAGCATGCGCTGGCTCAGCGGCGGCATCAGGATCGGCCACGCGCGCGAGCTGATGCTCGGCGCCATCGACGCCGAGCTGGCCGGGCTCAAGCGGGGCTGAGGCCCCCGAGGCCGCTGAGGCCCCGCCGGGGGCCGTCGCAAGCCTTCCCCGCCCCGACGGGGCGAGGACCTTTCCACCTCGTATCTATTGACTGAATTTTCAGTCAGTGCCAGAGTGAAGCCCTGTCCGGGCCGACCGGCACCCCGCGGTTCTTCCCGCGCCGCGCCCACGAGGCGCCCTGTGCCCCGCGCCCCGTGCCGTCCCTCGCCCCCCCTGCGTGACCTCTTCCTCTGACCTGCCCCCTGGCCTGTGCCTCCGCCTTCTCCCTTGACTGAAATTTCAGTTGGGTGACAGACTCCGCCAACGCAAGAAATGAGACGCCTGATGGCTGAATACCGTATGCCCGCCGAGTGGTCCGCGCACGAGGGCTGTCTGATGGCCTGGCCCACCCGCCCGGACCTGTGGGGCAGCGTCCTCCCCGCCGTGAAGGAGGAGTACGCCGACGTGGCCCGCGCCATCTCCGCCTTCGAGCCCGTCACGATGGTCGCCCCTCCCGGCCACGCCGAGGACGCCCGGGCCCACTGCGGGAACACGGTGACCGTCATCGAGCTGCCGCTCGACGACTCCTGGTTCCGCGACTCCGCCCCGCTGTTCGTCCTCGACGCCGAGGGCAACCGGGCCGGCGTCGACTTCCGCTTCAACGCCTGGGGCGGCAAGCACCACCCGTGGGACTCCGACGACCGCGTCAGCGCCCTGCTGCTGGAGCACGTGGGCACCCCGCGCATCCCCTCCGGCATGATCCTCGAAGGCGGCGCGATCACCGTCGACGGCGAGGGCACGCTCATCACCACCGAGCAGTGCCTGCTGCACCCCAACCGCAACCCCGGCATGAGCCGCGAGGAGATCGAGGCCGAGCTGAAGGCCCGGCTCGGGGTCACGAAGGTCATCTGGCTGCCGTACGGCGGTCTGCTCGACACCGAGACCGACGGCCACGTCGACGGCGTCGCCGCCTTCGCCGCGCCCGGCACCGTCGTCATCTCCCTCCCTGAGGACCCGGCCCACCCCGACTACGCCCGGATGCGCGCCAACCGCGCCGTGCTGGAGGCCGTCACCGACGCCCGGGGCCGCCGCCTGGAGCTCGTGGAGGTCCCGCAGACGGCCTTCGCGGACCTCGCCGGCGGCGAGATCGAGGTGTCGTACCTCAACTACTACGTCGCCAACGGCGGCGTCGTCGTTCCGGTGGCCGGTCTGCCCCAGGACGAGGAGGCCCTGGCCGTGATCGCCTCCGCCTACCCCGGCCGCAAGGTCGTCGGCGTCCGGGCGCTCGCCATCGCCTTCGGCGGCGGCGGCGTCCACTGCATCACCCAGCAGGTCCCGGCCGCCCGCACCACCACCGGCTGAACCGGCCCGGACCGGCCCGGCGGACCGCCCACGCTGTCCGCCCGCTCCTCCCCGCATCCCTCACGGAAAAGAGAGCGCGACGATGACCACCTCACCACCCCGCACCGGCAGACGCCCCCGCCGCCTGCCCGCGGGCCCCCGCACCGCGGCCGCCGCCACCGCGGTCCTGTCCTCCCTCGCCCTCCTCGCGGCCTGTGCGGGCCCGCCGAAGGACAAGTCCGGCGGCGTCACCGACGTCAAGCTGTCCGCCTCCACCCCGGAGGCCAAGGGCGAGATCGACTCCTTCAGCTGGGCCGTCTACGCCGAACCGCCCACCCTCGACTACACGGTGGCATTCGACTACCCGCAGAACACCGTCCTGTCCAACGTGTGCGAGAGCCTCATGCGCTGGAACCCGGACCTCACCACCGAACCCGGACTCGCCCGCAAGGCCTCCAACCCCGACCCCACCACCTGGGTGTACGACCTGCGGCCCGGCGTGCGCTTCCACGACGGCGGGGAGATGACCGCCGACGACGTGGTCTTCAGCCTCGGCCGGCAGACCGACCCCGCGAACGCCGCCGCCTGGGCCCAGAACTTCCAGAACGTCGACTCCGTCAGCAAGACCGGCCCGCTCCAGGTCACCGTCAAGCTCAAGAAGCCCGACTCCCAGTTCCCCCAGTACATGGCCACCGCCGCCGGGGTCGTCGCCTCCAAGGCCGTCGTCGAGGCCGCGGGCAAGGACTACGGCACCACCGGGAGCCTCGGCTGCACCGGCCCCTTCAAGCTCGGCACCTGGAGCAAGGGCCAGTCCATCGAACTCGACCGCTTCGACGGCTACTGGGGCACCAGGGCCAAGTCCAAGAAGGCCGTCTTCCGCTTCCTGACCGACCCCTCCGCCCGCACCAACGCCATGCTCAGCGGCGAGATCGACGGCGGCTACCTCATCCCCACCGAGAGCTACGGCCGGCTGCGCGGCAGCGGCGTCGGCACCCTCTACTTCGGCGAGGGCCTGAGCACCGTCAACGTCAACGTCACCAACACCCAGGGCCCCCTCGGCGACGTCCGCGTCCGCCGCGCCCTGTCCCTGGCCCTGGACCGCACCGGCTTCGTCAAGGCCGGACTCGGCGGCGCCGGCACCGTCACCAGCTCCCTCACCACCCGCGCCGCCTGGGCCGCCGCCCCCGAGCAGACCCTCAAGACCGCCTTCGACGGACTGCCGCCCACCGGACAGGACATCGAGCGGGCCAAGGCCCTCGTCAAGGAGGCCGGCGCCACCGGCAAGACCCTGACCGTCGCCACCAGCTCCATCGGCCAGGACGTCTCCCTCCTCGCCACCGCCGTACAGGCCGCCGGCACGAGCATCGGCCTCGACATCCGGCTGAAGACCATCGCCCCCAACGCCTTCACCGCGCTCTTCACCGACCCGCAGGCACGCGAGGGCATCGACATGTTCCCGCTCACCTACTACGACTCGATCACCGACCCGCTCGACCTGCTGACGAACTTCAAGACCGGCGCCTACATGAACTTCGCCGGCCACAGCGACCCCGAGTACGACAAGCTCGTCGACGAGGCCACCGCCGCCTACGACCCGGCCAAGCGCCTGGAGACCGTCGCCAAGCTCCAGCGGCAGGCCGCCGAACAGCTGCTGTGGATCCCCGTTGCCGAATGGCCCACCGCCGTGTTCCTGAACAAGCGGATCACCGGCGCCCCGACCACCATCTCGTACATGTACCACCCGTGGGCCGCCGCCGTGGGGGCCGCACAGTGAGCTTCGCCCGATTCGCGGCACGCCGGCTGGGGGAGATGGCCGCCACCCTGCTCGCCGCCTCGTTCGTGGTGTTCGGGGCCATGTACCTGGCCCCCGGCGACCCGGCCAGCTTCCTGCTGGCCGGCCGCTCGGCCTCCCCGGAGGCGCTCGCCTCCGTCAGGGCCCAGTACCACCTGGACGAGCCCTTCCTCGTACGCTACGGCCGCTGGCTCGGCGACGTCCTCCAGGGCGACTTCGGACGCTCCATCACCTACCGCACCGACGTCTCCCGCCTGCTGGCCGACCGGCTGCCCACCACCCTGCTCCTCGTCACCATGGCCCTCCTCGTGGTGGTGGCCGTCGGACTGTTCCTCGGCCGCCTCGCCGCGGTCCGCGGCGGCGCCACCGACACCGCCGTGCTCGTCACCACCACCTTCGCGGTCGGCACCCCGTCCTTCGTCGCGGCCGTCCTGCTCCAGGGCCTGTTCGCCGTCAAGCTCGGCTGGTTCCCCACCAGCGGGGCCGGCGAGGGCTTCACCGACAAGCTCTGGCACCTCGCCCTCCCCGCGACCGCCCTCGCCCTCTACCTCATCGGCATGCTCGCCCGCGTCACCCGCTCCGCGATGGCCGAAGCCCTCGACAGCGACCACGTCACCGTCGCCCGCAGCCGCGGCGTACCGGAACGCCAGGTCATCCGCCGGCACGTGTTCCGCAACTCCCTCGGCACCGTCCTGACCACCGGCGGCCTGATCGTCTCCACCCTCCTCGTCTGCACCGTCCTGGTGGAGACCGCCTTCAGCGTCGGCGGCATCGGCCAGCTCCTCGAACTGTCCACCAGCACCAAGGACTTCCCGACCGTCCAGGCCATCTCGCTGATCGTCGTCGCCCTCTTCATGGCCGTGAACCTGGTCGTGGACCTGCTGCTCCCGCTCGTCGACCCCCGGGTCACCCTCGGCACCAGAGGGGCCGCCGTATGACCGCCGTACTGACCCGCCGCCCCGGCCTCTCCAAGATCCGCGCCGCCGGCTCCCCGCTCCACCTCGCGTGCCTCGGCCTCGTCGGCCTGGTCGTGCTCGCCGCGCTGCTCGCGCCCTGGCTGGTACCCCACGACCCCAACGCCGTCGACCTGGGCAATGCCCTCGCCGGCCCCGACGCGGAGCACCCGCTCGGCGTCGACGCCGCCGGCCGCGACACCCTCTCCCGGCTGCTGCTCGGCGCGCGGACCTCCCTGCTCGGCCCGCTCGGCGTCGTGGTCTTCTCCACCCTCGCCGGAGTCGCCGTCGGCACCGCCGCCGCCTGGCGCGGCGGCTGGCTCGACTCGGTGCTCTCCCGCAGCACCGAGCTGGTCTTCGCCTTCCCCGGCATGCTCCTGGCCATCCTGATCATCTCCGTGTACGGGGAAGGACTGCTCGCCCCGGTCATCGCCCTCGCCGTCGCCTACCTGCCCTACGTCAGCCGCCTCACCCGCTCCCTCGTCCTCGCCGAGGCGGCCCGCCCCTACGTGAGCGCCTACCGGGTCCAGGGCCACTCCGCCCTCCAGATCTGCCTGCGCCACGTCCTGCCCAACATCGCCCCCGTCGTCCTCGCCCAGTCCACCATCAACTTCGGCTACGCCCTGATGGACCTCGCCGGGCTGTCCTTCCTCGGCCTCGGCGTCCCCGCGCTCACCCCCGACTGGGGCCGCATGGTCTTCGACGGGCAGACCGCGATCCAGCACGGCTACCCGCTGTCCGCGATCCTGCCCTGCGCCTTCATCGTGCTGACCGTGGTCGCCTTCAACGTGGTGGGCGAACGCTGGGCCGACCGCGTCGCCAGGAGAGACCGATGAACACTCCCGCAAGCACCCCCGCGACCGCCCCCGCGCACGCGCTCGACGTCAGCGGGCTGCGGGTCACCCTCCCCGGCACCGCCCGGCCCGTCCTCGACGGGATCGACCTCACCGTCGCCCGCGGCGAGACCGTCGCCCTCGTCGGCGAGTCCGGCTCCGGCAAGAGCATCACCTCCCGCAGCGCCCTGGGGCTGCTGCCGCCCGGCGCCCGCGCCGAGGGCGCCGTACGGGTCTGCGGGCGCGACGTGCTCGCCATGACCCCGGCCGAGCTGGGCGCCGTACGGGCCGGCACGGCCGCCATGGTCTTCCAGGACCCGCGCGCCGCCGTCAACCCCCTGCGCCGCATCGGCGACTTCCTCACCGAGAGCGTCCTCCTCAACGGCACGCTGAACCGCGCGGACGCCACCGCCCGCGCGGTGGAACTGTTGCGGGCCGTCGGCCTGGACGAGGCCGTCCTGCGCAAGTACCCCGGCCAGGTCTCCGGCGGCATGCTGCAGCGCGTCGTGATCGCCGCCGCCCTCATGGGCGACCCCGCCCTCCTGCTGGCCGACGAACCGACCACCGCCCTGGACGTCACCAGCCAGGCCGAGGTGATATCCCTGCTCGCCGGGCTGCGCGCACGCTTCGGCACCGGGCTGCTGTTCGTCACCCACGACCTCGACCTCGCCGCCGCCATCAGCGACCGCGTCTACGTCATGTACGCCGGGCGGATCGCCGAGAGCGGGCCCGCCAAGGCCCTCTTCGCCCGGCCGCGGCACCCGTACACCGCCGCCCTGCTCGCCTCCACCCCGCGGATGGACGGCCCCCGGGGCAGGCTCGCCGCCATCGACGGCCGCCCGCCGGACCTGCGCGAGGAGCTGCCCGGCTGCGCCTTCGCCGCCCGCTGCCCGCTCGCCACGGAGATCTGCGACCAGCGGGCACCGCACCCGGCACCCGCTCCCGGCCGGCCGGACCACCGGGCCGCCTGCCACCACAGCGACCGGCTCGAAGGGAGCACCGCCGATGTCCGCTGACCCCACCGGCACCCCGTCCCTGCTGGAAGTCAGGGGCCTGCGCCGTACCTTCGGCGCCGTCCGCGCCGTGGACGACGTGTCCTTCACCCTGCCCGAGGGCGGATCGCTGGGCGTCGTGGGCGAGTCCGGCTCGGGCAAGACCACCACCGCCCGCATCGTCGTCGGACTGGAGCGGGCCGACGCGGGCGAGGTCCTCGTACGCGGCCTCCCCCGGCCCGGCCGCACCCGCGGCAGGGCCGCCCGGCTGGCCCGGGCCCGGCAGGTGCAGATGGTCTTCCAGGACCCGTACCTCTCGCTGGACCCGCGGACCCCCGTCGAGGCCGCCCTGCGCGAAACCCTCGCCCTGCACTTCCCCGGCCGCGACCACACCGCGCGGGTACGGGAACTGCTCGACCAGGTGGGCCTGGGCGCCCGGGCCGCCGAGGCCCGGCCCCGGCAGCTCTCCGGCGGCCAGCGCCAGCGGGTGGCCATCGCCCGCGCCCTGGCCGTCGAGCCGGCCGTACTCGTCCTGGACGAGGCCGTCGCCGCCCTCGACGTGTCCGTCCAGGCGCAGATCCTCAACCTGCTCGCCGACATCAGGGAGGAGACCGGGATCGGTTACCTGTTCATCACCCACGACCTCGGCGTGGTCCGGTCCGTCACCGACGAGATCGTGGTGATGCGCCACGGAGCCGTGGTCGAGAGCGGCCCGACGCAGGAGGTCCTCGCCGCGCCGCAGCACCCGTACACCCGGCTGCTGCTGGACTCCGTCCCCCGGCCGGGCTGGGACCCCGACGCGATCGCCGAGGCCCGGCGGGCCCTCTAGGAGGACGCGGCCGGCTCAGGTCCCGGCGGCGAGCGTGCGGAGCAGCGTGCGCAGCACCGGGCCCGGGTCGACCTCGGCGCCCAGGGACTCCACGGCGGCGAGGCCGTCCACCGCGGCGGCCACGGCCTCGCCCAGCAGGCGCGCGTCGACGCCACCGCCCCGCTCCTCGGCGAGCACCTCGAACAGGGCGGTGAAACAGCCCCGCCAGCGGCGGTACTCCGCCTCCAGGGACGCGCGGACCCGGGAGTCGTTCAGGGCGTGCCAGTGCAGCGCCGAGTGGAGGTGGGACAGTTCCGTGCCCTCGGGCCGGGAGAGCAGCTCGACCACCCGCCCGGCCCGCTCGGCGAAGGACCCCGGCGCCGCGACGGCCTCCTCCAGCGGCAGGATCCACTCGGGGCGCATGTCAGCGACGACCGCGAGGACGAGGTCGGTCCGGTCCTGGAAGTGGTAGTGGCACATCCCGTGCGACACGCCGCTCAGCGCCGCCACGTTCCGGGTGGTGAAGCGCTCGCTCATGCCGCCCGCGAGGAGGGTCCGCGCGGCGGCGATCAGCCGTGCCCGGGTCTGCTCGCCCTTGGCCGAGACCCGGGTGCGGCCCGCGCCCGCCCCCGTCGGCGCGGGGGGTGCGGAGAGGTCCGGGGAGTCCTTCGCGGAAGCAGCCATGGCGTCACTCTAGTCAGCCTCCGCCGCGCGACCTGCGGCTTTTCCGGAACCTCCGGAACGGCCTTGCCGGAACTCTTGACCGAGCGCTTGGCCAGTTTTAGTTTTCCGGCCAACCCCGCTACCGCCGCGGGGAGTTGGAGACCCGAAGGAGACCCCCATGAACGACGAACACGCAGCCGGCCCGCCCCGGCCCGGCATGGACCGGCGCCGCTTCCTCACGGCGGCGGGCCTCGCCGCCGCCGGCGCCGCCGTCACCGCCGCGGCCGTACCGGCGGCCGCCCGGGCCGCCGCCCGTCCGGCTGCCGCGGGCGCCTTCCGCGTGCCGATCGAGGACGTACGCCACACCCGCACCTGGATGGCCTGGCCCGACAGCACCTCGATCTGGGGGAACAAGCTCTCCGGCGTCCAGTCGGACATCGCCCTGATCGCCCGCACCATCGCCAGGTACGAGCCGGTCTACCTGTGCGCCAACTCCGGCAGCGCCGCCCGCGCCCGCTCCCTGTGCGGCTCCACCGTCACCGTCCTCACCTCCATCCCCGTCGACGACTGCTGGATGCGCGACTCCGGTCCGGTCTTCCGGACCGACGGGGCCGGCGGCCTGGACGCGGTCGGCCTGAACTTCAACGGCTGGGGCAACCGCCAGACCCACGCCAAGGACGCCCTGGTCGCCGGACGGGTCGCCGCCCACACCGGCGTCCCGTTCACCGCCGCGGCTCTGGTCGGCGAGGGCGGCGCCGTCGAGCAGGACGGCGCGGGCACCCTCATGGCCACCCGCAGCAGCCTGGTCAACAGCAACCGCAACCCGGGGATGTCGCAGGCGCAGATCGAGGCCGCGCTGTGCACCGCGTACGGCGCCTCCAAGGTCATCTGGTTCGACGGCGTCCGCGGCCAGGACATCACCGACGACCACGTCGACGCGACCTCCCGCTTCCTGGCCCCCGGCAGGGCCCTCGTCCAGATGCCGCTCGCCACGGACACCGACGTCTACGCCAAGGACGCCCGGCAGCAGTACCAGATCCTGTCCGCCGCGACCGCGGCGAACGGCACCCGCATGGCGGTGGACCAGCTCCAGGGCCCCGACTACTACAAGATCCGCTCGACCAACCCGGACTTCCTCGCCTCGTACGCCAACTACTACGTCTGCAACGGCGCGGTGATCTCCGGCCAGTTCGGCGACACCCGCGCGGACACGGCCGCCAGGGCCACGCTCGCCCGGCTCTTCCCGGGCCGCGTCGTCGAGCAGCTGAACATCGACCGCCTCGGCACCGGTGGCGGCGGCATCCACTGCGTCACCCAGCAGCAGCCGGCCGCCTAGGCCGTCTCTTTCGGATCTTGCCGGTTAAGCCCGCGTCGTCCGGTGCCGTGCATCGGCGCGTTGGCGGGGCGCCCTTGTACTGGACGTACTC